>NZ_CP022535.1:300000-600000 GCF_002237575.1 Spiroplasma corruscae | reverse complement strand
GAAATTAAGGGTGGAATAAGCATATTTCAAACTTATATTCAAAGAATAGTTATATTAATATCATTTTCATTAATAACTGTCTTATTTTTATTTACAATTCAGTCATTACTTACTTTATCAATTAGTAGTGAATACTTTAATGAAGCTCGACTTAAAGTTATTAATTTTATGTTTTTTTACTTTCTTTTAGTAGTAATGATGTTTTCTATAACGTTATTTTTATTGATGATTTTTAATTCAAAAGTTGTATTAATAATAGTTGGTATTATTTCGTGTTTTGTTGGGTTAGCAAATATATTTAGTTCATTGAGTTATGCACAAACTTCAAAGTTGTATTCATATGCATCAAATAATGAAACTTTAGAAAAATGATCAAAATTTAATAATGATATAAAAAAAGATGCAATATTTAATGATTATTTAGTTAACTTTGAAAAATTTGATATTGGTTTTATTTTTAATTATCTAGACAAATATCAATGAGCTTCTGGTAATTATTGATATGTTTTAAATAAATTAAGTAATGATGATAGAAAACCATATGGTGATAACTTTTTAAACTTCATTAAATATATTGATAATTTATTTAATGATAACTACCAAGTATTTGCAAATCCAAATTCTAATGGTTTTAAATTAGAGGATACTTTTGTGGGAAGTTACAATATAAATTATGCTAACTTCAAATCCATGAAAGAAAATAGAATTTATAATATAGTAAACAAAATTAGTGATTTATTAACAAATAAAGATTATGCAAATTTTTTAAATATATTAAAAGACTATTCTAATCATTTTATAAATTATTTACAAAAGTCTTCTGCTTACACCTTATCTTCATTATTATTACAGAATTCAATAAATGCAGGATACTTTGAAGATACTTTTAAAAATTATAAAACAAGTGATCAATTTGATTTTTACTTTTTCTTATCTTCAATAGCATATGATATTTTAAAATGACAAAATGATTTTAAAATAAGTTATGAAAAAAACAATATAGTTGCTATATCACCAGAACAAAGTTTAATTGATGATTTAAAGTTAAATGCAAATATTAACCCATTTAATCAATTTGCACAATTACAATTTGGAAATTACTATTCTAAAAATAGCTTATATTACTATAATAGTTTTTCTAAAGGAGATAATGACACATTTGAAACACCAACTATTCCTTTAGATATTAATTATTTCAAAAATGCTCAACAAGACAATCAACCTCCAAGATTAGATAATATTGAAGAAGTTAATGTAAATTTTGCAAACTATTTTACTATATATTTTTCTTACTTGATTATTTTTATGTTAATTTCAGGACTATCATACATAAGATATAGAAAGATTGCGCTTAGTCATGGATATAAATAAGCCAAAAATGTAGTTGAATTTAATTTTTTTAATTTCCAAATTTAAAAGAATATTTAAAAAATGATGAAATTATTTATTTTTTTGTTTGTTAATATTAATGATAATTGCATTTCAAACTTTTTTTAATTTATTTTAAAATGAAAGTATTTTAAATAAAGATAATGCACAAGGGTAAACCTTTATTTTAAAGCACTAGTTTGATTAGTTGTGGTAGAGGCTAAGTATAAGAAATAAATATATTTCATTTATTAAAATCATATAAATAAACATTGTTATTATTGATTTAAATAAAAGATAGAATAAAGCAGTTAACCAATTTAAGAATGTATTTATTAATTCAAGTAAAAGTTAGAATCAATAAAATATAGATAAACAACCAAAATTTCTTATAACGAAATAATTTTTTTGTTAATTATAAACTTATATGTTATAATTTTTTAAAGATTTATTAATTGTATAAATAGATATTTAATTTGTATTGTAAATATAATTATATTAATTAATTAAGAAATAAAATGTAAAGGAGTTTATATTGTGGATAAAAATGTAAAAAATGATCAGAGAATAGATCCAACTGAAGTACTTCATGTTCATATAAATAATAAAAAAGTTAGAAAATCGGCAGCGTTTGATTTTTGAAGAGTATTTTCTATAGTTTTTGGAAACTCAATTGGGGTTGGAATATATCTTAAAAGTAAACAAGCATTATTAACTGCTCATAATCCTTATATTGTTTTAATAGTATTATTTTTAATGTCATTTATTGGTGTATCAATGGTTTTTGTTTTTATTGAACTTGGAACAAGTGCTAAAAATAGGTATCATACACATACATGTTTTGCAGAAACATTTATAGGTAGAAGAACTGGAAGTATGTTTTCATTATTTTATTGCATAATATACATTCCTGTATATGTGGGTTTAATGGCAATTACAGTATCATATTATATTTTTAGAGTAATTGATGATTATTATGATAACTCAGTTTGAATGAACCAAGATTTAGAAGCTTTTTTAATAATTTTTATAGCAGTATTCATAATATTTTTTATGTGTATATCAAATGGATATGCATCTAATGGTTGATTTAAGTATTTACATATATTTTTTAATAACCTTAAATTCTTACCTTTAATATTAGTTTTAGGATTAGGAATATATGCTAAATTTTATTTTAATACAACTGCATTTACTGATAAAAATACTTCTCAATGAAACTTTAGCTATTTTATATTAGTTATTCCAATGCTATTATTTGAGTTAGATGGTTTCATGTATGGATCAAGTATTGAAAAAGAAATAACTCACAAAAGAATGTTAGTTTTTGGACAAGTTGTAGGGGTTATATTAGTAGTTAGTGTAAATGTTTTGTTTGCTCTATCATTATATTTTGGAACAACTGACGCTGATTCATTTTCTTTAATCTCCACAGTATTACCTAAAGATTGAGCATTAGTTTTAAAACTAATTATTGCAATAGTAGTTCTTGGTTCTGTTGCTGGTTTTACTAGTTTTGGTGTAATTAATTTGAGTAGTACAACTGATAATAATGGTGTTCAACTAGTTTATTTTAAAAAAAGTCAAAAGATGATATCACATAGATTAAGCGGTTATATTAATGCAATATTAATATCAACTGTATTAATAGTATTAACTACAACCTCTTGAGTAATTTATAAGAATTCACTTAATAGAACAAATAAAGAAAGTGAGTATTATTATGTTGGTCAAGCAGTTACTTTCTTAATTGACAAAATATCAGATTCTGTTGTAGTTCTTGCATTTACTACATATTTAATATTAATGGTAGCAGCATTAATAAATCATAAAACTAAAAAAGTTAATGATGTTATGAATGTAAAAGGTAATATTTATTATAATATTGTTGCATCAAGTATTATGTCATTCTTTTTAGCTTATATATACTATGATATATTTAAAAAGTTTGGTTCAAATGATATCGGGCAAATTTTACAACCTTTATTTGTTATTATTTTTTTACTATTACTATTTATTACATTCATTATTAATGAAGTAAAACTTTCAAAAGTAAATATTGATACAAATGATTTTATTTTAAGAATAAATCCTAAAAATTGAACTAAAAAATATAATAAACAAGAAGCAATATCAAATTATAAAATAAAAAATAAAAACTTTTATTCTTCTTTAATCATTGATAATGAAGAAAAAAAATAACAAAACATTATGCAAAATATAAAAGCATAATGTTTTTTTATAAAAATATTTTTAAGTTTTCTAACAAATTTTTATTTTTTAAGCAAAACCCATATAAATAGGTCTTATTAAAAAAAACACTACTTGCTAAATCATATTATATGTATTATAAATAGTATATTAAGAGGAGAATATAATTTATGAAAAAATTATTAAGTATATTGGGGGTAATATCATTAGTAGGTTCAACCACAACATATGCAATTTCATGTGGAAATGGTGAAAGTCAAAGTGAAGAAAATGGAGATACTTCTTCAAATAAAACTAAGTCTGAAGCCAATATTTTATCACAATATGCAAAGTCACTTATGGTAAATCAATATTCAATGGAAGAATTAGGTATATCAAAAAATGAAAGTATGAATAACTATCATTTTAGTCCAAGTGATTATTTTGAATTAGCTAAAAATGAACAAATTAGTAGTCTTGGATTTGATACAGATATAAGTAGTGAATATAAAAAAGATAGTAATGATAAACTATCAGTTGCATTTGGTAAGTATTTTGATGAAGACTTAGTAAAAGAGAAAACAAGTATCGGATCAAATATATATAAAGACGGGGTTTTAAATTCGAAATCATTTGAAATAAATAGTATAGTAGAAACGGTATTAGGTATTGCAACAAAAGCTTTTTCTGATCCAAATAATGTAGCAACTAGTCTACCAGATTTATTTAAAACATTATATAGTTTTCAAGGAATGATTCAAGGATTTTTAAACGGTGATACATTAACTAGTTTAAAATCAATATTAAGCACAAAGCTTTTAAATGAATTAAAAGATGCTTTTGCACCAATTACTGAAAATACATATTATGAAGCAATTCAAAATAGTATTATTGGTTTAGCTGGTGCATTTGATGGTGCATTAGGAGGCAGTGGAGTAAATCCTAGTGATTTTAATACTGCTTCAAAATCAGTTGCTAATAGTATTAATGATTTAGTAAGTGGTAATAAGTCAATTAATTTTAGTTTAGATTTAATACAATACTTACCAAGAATAGTTAAATTTGTAGTAGTACTAGCAAACTACTTAGATTCATTTACTAAAGATGAAATAATAAGTAGCTCTATTTTAACTGCAGATACAATTGTTTCAAGAAGAAACACTAAACCAAAAGATACCAATAGTTTTGATTTTAAAAAATGGTTAAATATCATTAATACTATTGTAAGTGATACAAATGGCCAAGGTGCAAGTACGCTTGAAAATGTATTAGGTATATTATTCATGACACATGATACTAACAAATCAAATGATGGTAAAGAAATTGATGTATTTGCCGATTATAATGGAGAGCAAGAAGTATATGGAAAATTATTAGGAGACGTAGTAATTAAACTTGTTGGCACTGAAACTTTTGATGTAGTTAATGATAAAAAATTATATATTAAATCAGCTATAAAAGCTATTATTAATCATGCTTGTGGATATAGCATGGAATCAGTTAAATCATTATTAGAATTAATCAAAAAAGCAGGCACAAATGAAATGGTAAAAAAAATATATGATTTATTCGGAGACACTGAATGAGAAAAATTTAGCAAAGATATTTTAGGTTATCTATATGATAACGATAATGCAAAATTAAATATTTCTTTAAAAAAAGCATTTAATATGAAGATTTGAGAAATACCAGGTATGTTCACTAATTTAATTCCAACTAGTGATTCAAGTACCAAAGAATCTAAAGAAGGTAAATTTGATAATGTTAAATCATATGCATCAGAGTTTTTTGCAAATAAAACTATAAAAGGTTTAGTTGAAGAAATAAATACCAGTATTCCAGATGATACACCAGCTATTAAATTTACTTCAATATCAAATTTCTTCAAATCATTAGCTGATAATGATACACTTCAAAATGCTTTAAATGGTGACTTAACTAAATTGCTTGATAATTTAGGGCTAAACGATGATGGCTCAACAAGAGTCGATACTCCATTTAGTTATTTGTATACTTTCCTTAATGACAACGCAAAATTAATTAGTGGAATTTTAAAAATAGCTAATAATTATATTGAAACAATGAAAAGTGATATTAAAGTGATTACAGATGCATTTGTTAAAATAAGAAATGATATAAGTGTAACATATACTATATCAAGTACACAATTTACTTATAAAGTTACTTATAAAGAAAAAACTTCTAATTTTAAAATTAAAGTAGCTTCAAATGGTGATAAAGATTATATTTCAAGTATTAGTTAATAAATTATTTAATACTATAAACAAGGTAAAAACCTTGTTTTTTTATTCGTTAATTGTATTACAATCAATTAGAGGTAAAAGAATGAACATAAAAGATGCTTATACTATTATAATAATCGTTACTTGATTAGTATCATTTTTAATTTCTTTATTTCTATATCTTATTTTTAAAAACAAATATAAAAAATTAAAATTATATTTAAATTTAAAAAAAGATAATATTAATTTTTTTAGAGAAAGTACTATTCTAAATGAAATAGAAATAAAATTTGAATTGCCAAGAGATGAGTCATGTTACTTATATAATAATGAAATATTATTATATAATTATAAAAATAAAAACATTAATAAAAACTTTAAAAATAATGAGAATATTGAATTATATATTACAAATAAAAGAGTTCTGTTATTAATACAAGATATATATATAAAGTATGATTTAAAACAAATAAGCAATTATTTTTTAGATCAAAAGTACATTAACGGAGAATGAATACCGACAATTGTATTAACAATGAATAAGGAAAAATATATTCTTATTAATAACAGTTATTTAATATATTTTACATTACTTAAGATAATGGAAAAGGAAAATATAAATGGATAAAAATGGTTTTAGCTTAGTTAATGTAATTATTGGATTTATATTCTTTATAATTGTATTGTTTATTTTTTTATACTTTACTATTAATCTGTATTTAAAGATTAAAAAACTAAAGAAATTTAAATCTAAAAAGTTTTATTTAAATAAAAAATTATATCTATTATTCATTATTTTAGATTTATATTTAAACATATTTATTTCTTTTTTAGTTATAGTATCATTTTCAATATCAGTTATTTTTATTAATAATTATGGTTATATAACATATATATTTACAGGAATATATTTATTTTATGTAGTATTTGCCTTGTTTAATATAATATTGAATTTTATGTATTGTGAATCAATTTATATAGTTATATACAAAGATAAATTAGTTACTATTAATAACATTATAAACAAGTCAGATATAATAAAAATAAACAATGATGTAAAAAGAAAGTATCTTTACCTTAACTATTATGAAGATAAACAAAAAACATCAATTAATTTTAAGTATAATTGACGATTGAAAGATTTTCTAAATAATTTTAGATAATTAGAAAAAAATTATTACTATATATTATACCAATAATTTCATAAAAGTATAAGTTGTTAAAAACTTATTTTTTATATTAAAATAAATATGTTGATTTATTTAATAATTATTGGAAAGAGGTATTACTTTATGAGGAATAAATATCTTGGTATTTCAGTATACCCAGAACATTTTACTGAACAAGAAACAATCAATTATCTTAAAACTTGTTATGAGGCAGGTTTTAGAAAAGTATTTTTATCGATCTTACAGTTGGGAGAAGAGCCTGAAAAAGACTTATTAGAATATTATGAAAGAATTATTTTACTAGCCCATGATATGGGCTATTATACAGTAGTAGATATTTCTGATGTAACATTGAAAATGTATAAAATAACTGATAATGAATTAGCTTTTTTTAAAACTAAAGGTATTGATTGTATTAGGTTGGATGCACCTTTTCTTGCACAAAAAGTTGCACAAACAACATACCAAGATTTGGATATACAAATTAACGCAAGTAATAATGATCACTTTATAACAAATATTTGTGACTTTATGCCAAATAAAGATAGATTATTTGGTTGTCATAATTTTTATCCATTGGCAAATAGCGCACTATCTGATCGCTTATTTTTAGAGTCAACTAAAAAATTTAGAGACTTAGACATAGAAGTTAGTTGCTTTGTTGGATCAGATTATGGTAAAAAAGGACCACAAAAATTTGATGTCAGTAAATTAGTAAGTTGCGAAAGTTATCGTAACTTAAAAATTAAAAATCAAATAAAACTTGCATTATCAACAAATTTATTTGAATCAATTTATGTCGGGAATCAACCATTAAGCAATGAAGAAATTAAAAGTATTAGAGAATTGAAGTTTGATAACGTTTTCGAATTTGATATCAAACTAGAAAAAAATATTGCTGATTATGAATTGGATATTATAAATTTTAACAATCATTTCTGAAGAGGGGACGCTAACGAAAGTTTCATACGTTCTACTCAACCGAGAGTGGTATTTAAAAATGATATTATGCCAAATAACTTAAATAATAAATATAACTATGGAGATGTTTGTATAATTAACTCCAACAATAAACATTATCAGAAAGAAGTTTTAATTGTACTTAAAGATAATTATATAGATTTTAAAGATAGCGTTAATAAAATTGGTACGATATCAAAAGATGATTTACTACTCTTGAAAAATATTAAACCTTGAAATAAATTCAGATTTAATATCATCAAATAAACACAGAAAGTAGTAGTGAAATTTAATGATAAAAAATATCTTTAATCAAATTAATCAAATAGCAAAACATTCAGAGAATATTAGTTTCAAAGTAATAGCAGAATTTATTGTAAATAATTTTGAAAGCTTAGATAACTATACTATATTTGATGTTTCAAAATTAACAAACACTAGTGCTTCAACTATAACAAGATTTTGTAAAAAAATAGGCTTAACTGGGTATAAAAGTTTATATTGAACAATACAAACCCATAAAAAAATAGTAGAAGAACAAAATGAAACTCCTTATGAGGAGGTTCAATGTAAATTAACTAATTTAATAAACAATACAGTTAATAGTGCAGCATCATATTCTAAAAATAGAATAGAAAAAATTGTAAACTTAATTTATAAAGCAAAGAACGTATATTTATTTGGAGAAGGAAATGACTCATTTTTAATAGAATTATTTATTAATTGAGTTATAAAAATAAATCTTAAGACATTTTATGTACCAGACATAATATGTCAAAAATCTTATGCAGAAATTATGAGAAACGATGATATTGCAATTGTCATTTCTTATTCATTAAATAACCCCGATTATCAATCAATGATAGAAAAATTAAATGCAAAAAATATCAATATAATAACAATTACAAATAATGATAATAGTCAATTAATAAAAAATAAAAATTTAATATTAAAACTTCCTTTAAACGAATCGATTAACAAAACTAATGAAGAAAGTTATTTCTCAGTATTATACTATTTAAGAATTATATATTATAAATTAATTGAGTTAAATAAAAATAATTTTTCTATTGATAAACTATGTATAAATTAAAATTAATTTTACACTATAAAATTAATTACAATATTTTTAATAATATAATTTTAATTGGAAAGGATGTTTAAATTGCTGATTCATTTACAATGTTTAATGTTCAATTAATTTAGCAATTCTAATCAATTAAAATTCCTAATGTTTTAAACCTAGCTTGCTAGGTTTTTTATTCGATGCTTATAATTGTTAAATAAAATATATAATAATTGTTAAGATACTATTTATGAATAATTAATAATTATATTTCTTAAAAGAAATCATTTTTATGATTATTAAAAGTATAGTCGTATGTGTTAATAAAAAATAATTTTTCACAAAATAGCTTATTAAATTTGGTTAATAAAATTAAGAATAGAAATAAGTGTTAAAATGAGAACAGAATAAATTTTAATAAATGAATGAAGTTTAATATAACATTAACAAAAATAAGACAAAAAAGTGTGTAAAGTATTTTTTCTGAAATAAAATATTCGAAGTTTCACAAATTATACTTAAAAAATATTATTAATTATTTATTATTTTAATTATTATCTAATGTTAATATTAGTTAAAGTCACTTAAATAAAACGTAATTAAATTAAATTAATAGTAATTATTAAAAATTAGTAAAATGTATTTTATAATATCATTTTTATCTAATATTTAAGTTAAATGTTAAAAATAACTTTTGATATATTTTTGTAATAAATATAGAGTTAAGATGAATTAGTTTTATCATAATTTTAAAATTAATAATAAAAAAAATTTAAATTATTTCGAAATTATTATTGGTAGTGAAAAAATCTTAAATTAAATTTATAATTTATCGATTATCAATAATATAGTATATAATAAATAGAATTACTATAAAACCTAATATAATTATTATGATTTTATATAATGTTAAAAACTATTTTTAATCTTTCTTTAGTTTTTAATTTAGTGAATGAGGTGTATTATGCAAAAAGTAGAAGAAAGGGTAAAGTTTTTTTCAAAAGATAAATTTAAAAAATATGGAGAATTATTAAAAGGTTCAATCAAGGCATATCCATATTTATTTTGTATATATGTTTTTTTAGCTATAGTTGATACAGCTTTGTTTTCATGTATGGCATTAGTAATTTCTAATTTTGTAAAGAATATCACCAATGAGGGTGGAAATTATCTATTAGGATTCACAATGCATTGATGAGGTTGGGTTGCTTTAGGTTGATCCATGGTTATTTTATATGCAATAGTTGAATATTTTTTTAACTATGTAGGTGGAGTCTTAACAAGAAAAATTGAAATATGATTAAGAGTTAAATGTTTAAAAACACTTGTTGATGTTGATTTAACATTTTATTCTAAAAACCAAATTGGAAACTACATGACTAAAATAATCGGTGATTCACAAGGTGCTGCTGATGGTTTAAATGAGTGATCAAATAACTTTATATACATAATAATAATGTTTGTATTAATTAGTATAATCATGTTTAACTTAGACCCAATTATCGCAAGTATTGCACTTGGTGTATTTGTTTTTTTACTTGTTATTTCATTAATGGTATTTTTTGAGTATCGTAAATCAATGATTGTTTCACTTGATTATAAACAAAATTTGGACGCAGATAATACTGATAGACTAATGAACATCAGACTTATAAAATCAAGTGGTACTGAATTAAATGAGCTTGAAAGAATTAAAGAAAATAATAAAAAATATGGAAAAAAAATTAACAAAACAGTTTGATTAGGTACTATTTTAATAATTTTTGCTAATTTCTTAGGTTGAATTTTACCTGGTATAATAACTATTTCGATTATTTTAATCTACAATGATACTTATACACTTGCTCAAATATCATCTTTAATAATTCCATTTATATCAACAGTTACAATTTTAACTGGAGCAATGTTTTTAATTCCAATTATTTTAAGGTCTTTATCTGTTTCGATGAATTGTAATTGAAGATTAAATTATATATATACTCAAAAAAGCATTATTAAATATGTCGAAGAACCAATAAAAATAGATAAAATAGATAAAATAGAGTTAAAAGATATTGAATTTATATATCCAGAGTCACCAGAAAAAGTAATATTACCAAAAACAACATTAACATTTGAGAGGGGTAAAAGTTATGCTTTTGTTGGTGAAACTGGAAGTGGGAAATCAACAATAGCTAAGGTCTTATTGAGATTTTATGACCCGTCTCAAGGTCAAGTTCTAGTGAATGGAATTGATTTAAAAGAAGTTGATATGCCTAGTTATTTGGATAAGATTGGTTATGTTGAACAAGAACCTCAAATATTGTATGGAACTGTTATGGATAATATTAGATATGCTAAATTTAATGCAACTGATGACGAGGTAATTGAAGCTGCTAAAAAAGCAAGTCTACATAACTTTATTATGACTTTATCTGATAAATACGATACCATACTTGGTGAACGTGGATTTATTTTCAGTGGTGGTCAAAAACAACGTTTAGTAATTGCAAGAATGTTCTTAAAAAATCCAGAACTATTAATTTTAGATGAAGCAACAAGTGCTTTAGATAATATTGTTGAAAAAGAAGTACAAGCACAACTAGATAAGTTAATTGTAGGAAGAACAACTATAGTAATTGCACATAGATTATCTACTATTAGAGATTGCGATCAAATAGTGGTATTGGGTGGTAATGCTGGTGGTATTGTACAAATAGGTTCATTTGATGAGTTAATTAAACAAAAAGGTCGTTTTAATGATTTATATAATGCTGGTTTAATGGGATAGAGGTGATAACATGTTAAAGTATGAAGAAAAAACAAAATTAGAAATAGCACAACAAATACTTGATGAAAAAAAACAACACGGTTATCTTTATTTATTATTATCATATTTAAAAAATCATCCTTGATCAGCATTTCTTATATTTTTTCTATCGATGTTAGGAAGTGGTTTGGCTGTTTCAATTCCTTTGATGATGCAACAAACTTTATTATGTATTAATAAATTAAAAGACGATGAAACAACAGCAACTACTAGTTTTTTAATATGACAATTTGGTTGAAAAGAATGGATATATTTACAATTAGTTGTTTATATACTTTTAGCAATTTTTGTATTTACAAGAAATGTTACTGTTGGTAAATTGGGAAGAGATATTGAGATACATTTAAGAAACGAAACTTTAAAAGCATTGATTACTCAAGATATTTCTTACTATAGTAATCAAAAAATAGGCGAGATTCTTACCAAGATTGGTGCTGATACTTGACTAATCGGTGAACAAACAAGAGTTATACCAACAATGATGTTAATGGCTGTTTTTAACTTCTTTGGTTCTGCAATTGTATTATTAATAGTTGATTGAAAGTTAGGTATTATAGCGATGAGTTTTATATCTTTTGGTTTGGCTATTATGTTTTTCTTTTTAAAAAGAGTAGGAAAATGAGTAGGAAAATTGAGAACTACAATAACTTATGTAAATGGTGATGTTACTGATAGAATTGGTACTATAAGGCTTATTAAAGCAAGTGGTACTGAAGAATATGAAAAAAATCGTTTTAAAGAAATTCATGGTGAATTTTATGATACAGTAAAAAAATTCTTTAAAAGGTTAAGTTTTGTTATGACTGGTGCATTTACTACAGTTATGGCAGTTCAATTAGTTGTTTTAACTTCTGCATATGGTTTTTATTATGATGATCTAACACATTTAATTATAATTTCTACTACTTTTATTGCTGGTCTAGGTACAATGACATCTCCAATATATTTAATGTTAAGGTCTGCATTTGGTTTTATGATGGCAAACGAATGTACAAGAAGGGTTTATCAAATAACTAGTTCTACTTCAAGACTTGATCCTCATTTTTATAAAGGACAAGGTAAATTATTAGAAACAATTAATAAGGATATTGTATTCAAAGGTGTCTCTTTCAACTATCCTGAAAAACCTGAAGTTAATGTTTTACCTAAGTTTGATTTTATATTTGAAAAGGGTAAAAGCTATGCTTTTGTTGGTGAAACTGGAAGTGGGAAATCATCAATTGCTAAGTTATTATTAAGATTTTATGATCCAACAGAAGGTGATATCTTAATTAATGGCGAAGATAATCTAAAAGATTTAAATTTAAAGTCTTATTTAGACTTAGTTGGATATGTAGAACAAGAACCTCAAATTATGTATGGAACTGTAAAAGAAAATATTATGTATACAAACCCAGAAGCTTCTGATTTAGAAGTTATAGCAGCATCTAAAAAAGCTAATTTACATAATTTAGTAATGTCTTGACCTAATAAATACAATACAATTCTAGGAGAGCGTGGATTTATGTTAAGTGGTGGTCAAAAACAACGTTTAGTAATTGCAAGAATGTTCTTAAAAAATCCAGAACTATTAATTTTAGATGAAGCAACAAGTGCCTTAGATAATATCGTTGAAAAAGAAATACAAGAAGAGTTAGATAAATTAATGGCTAATAGAACTAGTATTTCAATTGCACATAGACTATCAACAATAAAAAATTGTAATAAAATAATAGTTTTAGCAAGAGGAAAAGGTGTTGTACAAATGGGAACCTTTAACGAATTAAAAAATGTTGAAGGGCACTTTAAAAATTTATATGAAGCTGGATTAATGAAAGAAGAAAAAGAAGAAAAACAAAATGTATTGTAGATTAAAATAGATACATCAATTTGTATCTATTTTTATTTTGTATTTAATCTAATTCTTTACTAGGTAATTATTTTTATAATAAATTTATTTTATATATTAAAAATATATATTTATAAATAATTTGCATTATCAAATCTATTTTAAAATAAAAATTAAATTAATCTCCTAAATTATCTATATTTATATCTTTTTCTGATAAAATAATTTTATTAATAGTTGATTTATCATCATTTAATATTTTATTATTTTCTAAGTATTGAAATATTACCATTTCATAATATGACATTTTAATAATAAGCTTAAAATTTAGGTTATAAATGATACCTATTTATTAACTAAAAATTTATTTTATTAGTTTTAATTAAAGATTTACATTTGTACTTTATTTTTATATTATTTGAGAAATATCTATAGAAAATAAGTCATAAAATAAATTAATATTTAATAATAATGCTTTAAATAATTTAGTTACTATATATTTGCTTGAGTTTTATAATTTATTAAATAAATAAAAACAATTTACACTCAACATACACCATAAGGTTTCATTATAGTAAAAATTTTTGTATAATATATATTATAAGGAGTTTTACTATGATAGAATATTTTTTAAATAAGGAAGAACGTAAGGCATTTTCAAAGGCTAATCTTAATAAGCTTAAAAAAGAAGACTTTTTTAGTTATTTACAAATGGAGGAAAGAGTTTTAGATTCACTAGTTAATTATTATGAGATTAATAATAAAAAAAATATGATTTTAGAAATGAAAATTGAAAGACAAAAAAATTATGTTGATAGATTAAATAAGTATTATTATGAAGTTGTTTTATTAAAGCCAACTGAAGAAATGGATTTAAAAAAATTAGCAAAAGATTTTAGAAAAACAATTAAACCATATAAAAAGATATTGAAATTCTAATTATGGAATTTACAAAGATTAAAAATGCAAAATTTATTAAATCAGCAGCTTCAAAAGATGGTTGAATTGAAGATGATATTAAAGAAGTTTGCTTCATTGGAAGAAGTAATGTTGGTAAATCCACATTTATAAATACACTTACTAACAATAAAAAATTAGCTAAAACTTCATCAACGCCAGGTAAAACTAGATTATTAAATTTCTTTGATATTAATAACGGTTCATTTAGAATTGTTGATGCACCCGGTTATGGTTTTGCAAGAGTTAGTGCTGATATTAGGTTAAGTTTTGCAAAAATGATGGAAGAGTTTTTAATTAATAGAAAAAATCTTATTTTCATATGTCAATTGGTAGATTTAAGACATAAACCAACAACAGAAGATGTAGAAATGTATAATTATTTTAAGTATCATCAAATAAAAGTATTTGTTGTTGCTACAAAAAAAGACAAATGCAAAAAAAATGATATTAAAAAAAATGAAAAAATAATTAAAGAAACTTTAAAATTGAGTTCAGAAGACAATTTTATTTCAATTTCATCAGTAAGTAAAGAAAATTTGAATGAAGTATTAATTATTTTTAATAATTACTTTAATGAAAGTGATTAATGAAAGGATCAAATGTCAAATAATAACATAATTGCTGCATCAGATATTGATGGTACTATTTTATATAAATGAGACGAAATATCAATCGAGAATAAAAAAAGTCTATTAGAATTTCAAAAAAACTCAAATTATGCCTTAACTTTAGCAACAGGTAGAAATTATTTTATAGTTGATTTCTTGGTTAAGGAATTAGATATTAAATTACCGATAGTTTGTTCAAATGGGTCTTCAGTAATAGACCCAGTTACAAAAAAATATATTATGAAAAATCATTTTAATAAGGATGAAATCAAAGTTGTTATGGAAGAATTTTATAAAACTAGTATAAATTTTGTAATGCACAATGACTTTAGGGCTCATATTGTAAAAAATGATGCTTGATATGATCAATTTGTATTAAAAAAATCAAATCTTGATTTATTGAACAAAAATGATGAACAAATAATATATGTTTATGATTCATTAGAGAAAATGATTAATGAAAGTATTGAAAATGATAATGAATTTGTAAATATAGTTTTAGATTGTGATACTAAGGAAAAAATCGATACTGCAAATAAATTAATTAAAAAACTTGATTTGCAAGGTGTTCAATTTGATTATCCTAGTGGAGCAAAAATAGAAGTTTATAAAAAAAATGTTAATAAAAGCTATGGACTAAGAAGTTTATTAAGTTATTTAAATGTTAAAGAAGATAATTTATATGTCTTTGGAGATAATGTAAATGATATATGCATGTTTGAAGATTTCAAAAATTCGTATGCAGTAGATAATGCAATATTTAAATTAAAATCGCTTGCAAAAGAAATTATTGGTAATGTTAGAGAAGGTGCTGTTGGTAATAAACTAAATCAGTTAATAAAAGAAGGTATTAATTTTAATATATAAATTTATATATTAAATTAATATTTTTTTTTGAAATAAATTCTATAGTACAATTTATTCATTTACTCCTTATTTATAATGTAATATATTATTTTTGTGTTATTGATTATTAATCAAAATAATTAATATTTGATAGCTATATAGAAATTTAAGGAGAGATTTTATGGGGAAATCATTTACACGCAAACCAATTTTTGTTTCAATGGATTTAGGAACTGCAAATACATTAGTTTATATTAATGGACAGGGTATAGTTTATAATGAACCATCAATTGTTGCCTATAAAATAAATGAAAATAGAATTATTGCTGTTGGTAAAGAAGCTTATAAAATGATTGGAAAAGGTAACAAGAATATCAGAGTAATTAAACCTATGGTTAATGGAGTGATAACAGATATTAGAGCTACAGAGGCGCAGTTAAAATATATATTTGAAAAGTTAAGAGTAACTAAAACATTAAAAAACTCAATTATGTTGCTAGCATGCCCATCAGTTATTACAGAACTTGAAAAATCGGCACTTAAAAAAATAGCATATAACTTTGGTGCAAAAGATGTTTTTATAGAAGAAGAAGTTAAAATGGCTGCACTTGGTGGTGGTGTAAATATATACGCACCAGTTGGTAATTTAATAATTGATACAGGTGGAGGGACTACTGATGTTGCAGTTTTAGCATCTGGAGATATTGTATTATCAAAATCAATAAAAGTAGCGGGTAATTATTTAAATGAAGAGTGTCAAAAGTTCATTAGATCTCAATATGGACTTGAAATTGGTTCAAAAACAGCAGAAGCAATAAAAATTAATATTGGTTCATTAAGTATTTTTCCAGATGAAAGAAGGATGAAGGTTTATGGACGTGATGTTGTTTCAGGGCTTCCAAGAGAAGTTGAAATCACACCAGAAGAAGTAAGAGAAGTATTAAAAGTACCAGTATCTAGAATAGTTGATTTAACAGTTCAAGTGCTTGAAGATACGCCTCCTGAACTAGCTGGAGATATTTTTAGAAATGGTATCACAATTTGTGGTGGTGGTGCTTTAATAAAAGGTATTGATAAATATTTTGCTGATACTTTACAATTGCCTACTAAAATCGGAGAACAACCATTATTATCAGTAATTAATGGTACTAAGAAGTTTGTAGCAGAAGTTTGACATATGATTGAACTATTAAGAAAAAACTACTCAAAAGAAATTATATAAGTAATTAATATAAATTTAATTGTTTTTTTACTAACTATTTTTATTATTTTAACTTTTGTTATAATAATTATTAGACATAAGGAGAATTATGAAGAAAATATTAGTATTATTATCATCAATTAGTATCTTTTCAACTACAAGTTCATTTGTTGTATCTTGTGGTGATGAATCAACTACTGAAAAAATTGCATTAGGTACAATAATTACAGAACTTAATTTAGGAGAACTAGCTAAGGATAGTTCTAATACATCAGTAAATAGACCTTCAAAAGAAACAATATATAATAAATTAGCTGAATTACATAATGAAAAATGAAGTGAAAAAAATATAAGTTTTAAATTAGAAGATTTTGAGATACCTGAAAAAGAATGAAATGATAAAAATGCTTCTATAACAGCATTAGAGAGTAGTAATTATAAAGGGAAAGTTTTAGTTAGTTATAGTACAAAATAATAAAATATTTGTCGATTATATATTTGGGTGATCAAATGTATATCAAAGGAAAAATACAAGAAATTAATGAAAATATCATCATAATTGAAAATAGTAATTTAGGTTATTGTGGAAAACTAATCTCAAGCAATGTTTATAATAAAAATGATGAAGTAACACTATGGTATTTATTATATAAAAGTGAGTATTTTTACAAATACTTATTTTTTGATAACTATGAAACATGAAATATAAGCACTAAAATAATAGAGTTAAATAATGTTGGGTTTAAAACGATTGAAAAGTTGTTTATAAATCTAAATTATGATAATTTAATAATCTACTCTATAAATTATGATATCGAATCACTAATATCAATGACAAGAATAGCTTCAACATTAATAAAAAAAATTGTAGAAGTAATAAGAAAAGAAATTTTAAATCTAAAGTTTACTCAAAAACAGTTAACAATAATTGATTCATTATATAAATTAGGGTATAAACTTAGTTCCATATATATAGCAATTAGTAAAATCGACTTTAAATTAAAAGATGAAGTTATAATTAAAGAAGCATTATGTAATCTAAATGAAAATAATTAATAATTTAAGACCTAAGTCGTTTGACGAATATATTGGACAAAAAAATGTTGTTGAAAACCTAAAAATATTTATTGAGTCAGCTAAAAAACGTTGTGTTTCATTAGATCATATAATTTTAAATGGGAATAGTGGGTTAGGTAAAACGAGTTTAGCTTATTTAATTGCAAGTACTATGAATAAGAAAATATTTGTATTAAATGGTACCAGTCTACAAAAACCAAGTGATATAATATCCCCTTTAACTTCTATAAAAGAAGGGGAGTTCCTTTTTATTGATGAGGTACATGCATGTTCTAAAGAAGTGTTTGAAGTTTTGTACCCAGTACTTGAAGATAATAGAATTAATGTAATAATTGGTAAAGAATATAATTCTAAAATAATTAATGTAAAAATAAATAGTTTTACATTAATAGTAGCAACAACAGAAATTAATAAATTAGCATTGCCATTTATTAATAGATTTCCTATAAACCTTAATTTTAAAGAATATAATGCAAATGAAATAGAGAAAATTTTAAATATAAATGCAAATAAAATGCAAATGCAATTAACTGATAGCAACTACAAATTATTAGCAACATATTGTAAAAATAACCCTAGAGTTGCAATAAATCTATTAAAAAGAATATATGATTATTTAACAATGAATAATGATCAAAAAATAAATAATGATAAGTTATTAGAGATACTAAAAAAACTAGAAATTTATAAATATGGTATTTCGCAGCAAGAAATTGATTATTTAATAATTTTACAAAGATATAATACACTAGGTTTAGAAAATATATCACATTTATTATCAATTTCTCAACAATTAATTATAACAAGCATAGAACCAATTTTATATAAAAATAATTTAATTAATAAAACACCAAAAGGTAGAATTATTACACAAAAAGGCATTGAGTATTTGAAAAATTATAATAAAACATAATTATTAGCACTTTAAAACTCATAAAGGGTTTTAATAATAAATTGAAAAGTGTATAATGGGTTTATGGTATGGAGTGAAGCATAATGAATGAAAAAGTTTATAATATTAAAAAATCAAATCTAGGGAAAATATCATTCTTAGAAGGAACATCTTTTATATCAATTTCTGCAATTGGCGATGATAACAAAAGGTTTAGAGGAGTGCTTATTGTTAGAACTCCTGAAGAAGCTGTGAAAAAGTTTTCAAGTTGAGCTATGGATTTTGCATATTCTCATATTTCAGATAGATTAACATTTCATAACTCAATAGTTAATTATTTAATTGAGAATTGAATGGATAATGGTATTAAATCATTTCAAAAAGATATGTACGAGCATTTTGGATTTGATGAATTTAGAGATATGGACCCAATTTTATTTATTAAATCAGAACCTGAAATGGTTCCCTTATGTTTAATTCATATAGCTGCAAAACACACAAATGGATATTTTCAAGTTCCTGTTAATGGTTTAGAAATATCAATAAGATATGTTAAAAACGTCTTAGCAATAAATTTTTGAGAGGATCAAAGAGAAAAAGAATAATATTTCTCATAGAAGGTAATTGAATGAAAAAAATAAGTAAATCATTTCTTTCATTATGTTTAATGTTCCTGCCAATAAGTACGATTGCTTGTTCAAATAATAATATTAACCCTGATTTTGCAAATGCTAATAATTTAATAGCTTTTGAGAACATTTTCACAAACATGAAAAAAGAATATTATTCTTTAAATCCAAGTTTAACATTAAAAAAGAATAATTCAATTAAAACTACTCCTGGAAAGTTTTTATTAAAAGATAACGCAATGTATCTAAATTGTGATGACTATATATGTGATAATAATGAATTTAAGGGTATTGAATTAACAAACGAATTATATTCAAATCCAAATCTAAAAAGTGATAAAGAAATTAAATCAGAAGTACAGATTGCTTTTGATTATTTAGCGTATTATTTTTCAATAACTCCACTTGTTAAAAAAAATGTTTTCTATAACTTTGATGATTTATTTATGAAAATATATTATGATAAATCAAATTACATTATTATTAGAGATAAAGAAGTAACTGAAAATATAACACTTTCAACAAATCAATTGATCTTAATAAATAATGATTCAAATTCATTGGAACAATGATATACAGGAAGTGATAGTTCATTTATCTTAGATAGTAGTTTTTTAACTAGCATTTTACCTAAATTTTATTTACTAACCCAAGAAAAAGAACCATTAAATTATTCTATAACTTTTAATATTAATGAAAGCAATGATAAAGATATAAATAATAATAATAATAATTCAAAAATTAGCGATTATGATAATTATATTTTAGATATTAAATTGAATTACAATGATGGTGAATTAGTACAGGATGAAGTAATTAGCAAAATTACTTCAACTTTAGAACAATTATTTTTAAATATAGAAAATATTAATTTCGCTAAAACAAGTGATACATTAGTTATAAAAAATGATCCAAACAATGAAGAAGAGTCACCTAATGTAGAAGGGACAGAAAATAATACAATTGATTATAAAGATGAAAAAACTAACAAAATTGATAAAGATAAATTGGATTACATAAGAACAAAAGTATTAGAAACAACTAATTTCAAACCATTTAATATTGAAAATTACCTAGTCAATAGGGTTAGAGTTACTGTTGAATATACTCATAATAAATCTAAACCTGAAGAAGGAGAATCAAAATAATGAAAAAACTATTATCAATATTAGGTTTAATGGTAATTGTTACACCTTCATTAAATGTTATATCTTGTGAACAAATTGAAACTTTTCCTTCTAAACATGCAAATGTAAAAACATCATCTTTAGAAAAATTTTTTGAACAAAAAAATAATATTAAACCATATAATATCGATTATATAGAACTAATTAATAATTCTTGAGAACACATAGGGTTTGAGAATAATATTTCTACTCATAAAATTGATTATAGTTTTGTATCTATTTCAGATAGTGAGATCAAATCCGATTTTTTTAGTAGTTTAATTGAATTATATGAACCAACTACAGCTGATGGTATAAATTATGACTTTACAGGTTTAACATTTTATATTGAAAATATATTTTTAAATCTAATTTCTGTTAATTCAGAATTTGAATTAACAGTTAATTCAGATGTAGCAATAACAATAAAAAAAGGATGAAAAACAGTTGGTAAAATATTATTAACACTTGAAAATGATGTTCCATATGAAAAGAAAGAAACTATTAATTTTATTAATAAAATCTTATTAAATATGAACTATGTTTTTGATATAACACCTAACAAATTAAAAAGTGTAGAAAACAATTATGATTACTTAATTAACACTTCATTAACAAAAGATAATTTTGATGATTTTTATAATGAATTCAGCTTAAAACAAAAAGTAATAACTAACTTAGCACTAAGTAAAAGTCAATTTGAATTATCTGAAGAAAATGAAGTGTTATATCTAAATATTGAAGGTTATATCTATAAAATTATCTCTTAAATAAGTTGTTTTCGTTTTTAAAAATATAACTAATTAAATTAATTTTAGAACATAATTCTTCACATGACATAATACCCTTATTAAATATTACTATTTTAGAATTATTTACATTTTGTGAATTTGAAAGATTTGAAATTTCACTATCATCAATTTCGCCTGATATTATACTATTGAAATAATGTTCAATTATTTCACTTGCTTCTTGTTTCTTATCAAAATCAACATTAGATTCTAAAACTTTTAACTCATCTAAATAATTAATGCTTTGTTTCTTGTTTTGATTAGATCACTTTTTAAAACTTTCTAAACTTTCTTTATAACTGTTATCAACAATATATTTGAAGTCACTAAAGTCGATTTCACCAATAATAGATTCATCTCCAAGTTTATTTAATATGTTTTTAAATACTACAATTGAATTTCCTAAATTTTTTGTAATATTATTTATTTGCATTTTTATTATCAACTCAGTTATTTTTTCTTCTATATTTTTACCTTCTTTATCTAGTGTTTCAATTATTTCATTAGACGCTTCTTCACTGAATATTTTAAGGTCATCAGCATTTATTTTATAAAAATTATGTTTTTTTATAAAAGATTGTAAAGTATCGAAATCATCTATGTCATTTAGATCGTCTTTAACAAAGTTAAGGTAATAATTAGCTACATTAATATTAGGTTTAAAACCTACCAATTCAGAACCTGTTTCATCTAAAAAATTATTTTTGATTGAATTTATTTTTTTCAAAAAATATTCTTTAAATCAAGTTACTGCAATATTATCTATAAACTCTTTTAGTCTTAATTTATTTTCCATTTATTTTAATCCTTTATTTTTATATTACATTATATTACTCAATTTTCTTAAAAAAAATATGATATTATTTAAAAGTAGGTATAAAAACATGAAATTAAATTCAATTCAAGTTATTGATGAAGGATATTTTTTGGTTAATGAAAGTCAAACATTTAGATTTGATAAAAATATAGCAAAAAGTTTTATAGAGAAAATTGAATTTCCTATAATAATCTTAGATACTGAATTTTTTAATAATTCGCATGACATTAACAATGAATACGAAGAAAAACTATACAATGAAAATAATAAAGATATTGTATATGTTATCCAATATTCTTTTGCAAAATCATTAAAAGAAATTTCATCAAGAGATAATAAAAAAGCTATTAAATCAATTAGTATCAAAAGAAATTACAATGACAATTCATATAATTTTTATAACCAATATGAAAAAATGATTATATCATTTTTAAATATGTGCAGAAATAAAGATATAAGAACCGTGATTTGCGCAGGGGCTAGTAATGATGTAAAAATCATAAATCTTTGAGTAAATAATTATAGAAGACTATTTACAAAAAAGCATTTAAAAATGACATTTTTAAATAAAGAAAAGAACGAATTAAACGTTAATTTTTTTGATATATATACATTATTGGAAAACAGTTTATCTTTTTCTAATACTAAAAATGATGGAACAGAATTCTGAAACAAAAATAATTTACCCTCTGGTAAACAACACGATGAAATGATTTCATTAACAAGTATGAAAAAGTTTTTTAACTGATTTGATGAAATAGTTGATGATCCTTTTAAATTAGAAAAAAACGATATTTATACCATGTGTTGTGAAACATATTCATTTTTTTCATATCCAATAAACAAGAAAATAAGTTTTGAATCATATAAACACATGAATAATACTTTAAAAAAAGTAATCGATCATTGTTATAATGATGTACTAAAAATACTTATATTTTTAGATTTTATTTTTGAATTTACTTATAATTCATATGAAAAAAATAAATTTATCAAAAAATATTAATTACCATTTAAACGCCTTTTATAATATAATATTTTAAAGGAAACGTTATGAAAAATTTAAAAGGAAAATCATTACTTCTTAACTATTTTAAACCATCAATTTATTTAGAAAGTTATAAGAAAATTAACTTAAGTTCTTTAAAAAATAGTGGAATAAAGTTGGTTTTATGTGATATGGATAATACGTTAATTGGATGAAATCAAAGAGTTCCTAGTAATGATGTATTGAATTTTATAAAAAATGTAAACTACCATAACATGGAATTTGTATTATTTTCAAACAATATTAGAAGTAGAGTAGAAAATTTCGCTAAAAAAGCAGGGGTTGAAAATTATTTTTGAGATTGTAAAAAACCATTATTAGGTAAAATGAAGTTAATAAAAAAATTATTTGATTACAAAGAAGAAGAAATGATACTAATAGGTGATCAATTAGTAACTGATATATTAGTTTCCAATAGAGCACATATTAAAAGCATATTAATATCACCTATAAGTAGGGATGTTAAAAGTAATAAATTTGTTCATTATATAGAAGATAAGTTATTTAAAAAATTAGCACAAAAAAATATTTTACATGAAGGTTTCTATGACGAAGGGGATATTGGAGGAAATTATGAAATTTTATAATGATGATAATAATGAAAAAAAAGGCGATTTAGATAATGAAAAATCAGTTAAAGAATCTGAAAAAAATTATAAAAAGGTAAAACAAATAAGTAAGGTAACATTAAACGAATTTGAGCCAGGTATCGGAAATACAACTAATTATAATGATGATGGACCAAAAAAATGTGTTGGTTGTGGTAAAGAACTACATATGAAGGATGAAAGATTACCAGGTTATGTATTAGATATCGTTAAACAAGATTACTGCTTGAGATGTTTTAAAATTAAAAATTATAATAGATTAGTCGAACAAGATATAAATGACAAAGATTTTATAGAAATTTTAGATAACATCAATAAAGAAAATGAAAACATTCGATATTATTATGTTGTTGATATATTTGATTTACCCGGCAGTAGATTAGAATGATTAGAAAAAATAATATCAAAAAAAGAGGTAGTTATACTTGCTAATAAAGTAGATTTGTTACCTAAATCAGTAAAAAGTAAAAAAGTACTAGAGTATTTAACAGAGTATTTTAGAGATTCATCATTAAAGAATTCTGAAATTATATTAACTTCATCGATAAAAGAAGAATACGTTTATAATTTAATTCTAAAACTTAGAAGTGTGAAATATGACCAATATATAATTGGTATTTCAAATGCTGGAAAATCAAGTCTTATAAATGCATGTTTAAGATTGAACCAACAAATTCCTTCAATTGTAACTTCTAAATATGTTAATACAACATTAGATAAAATTAAAATCAACTTTACAAAAGATAACTATATTTATGATACACCAGGATTAATTAAACATAATCATATTGCAATAGCTACTGCTCCTAGTTACTGGGATTTCTTCTTTTTTCAAAAAGAAATTAAACAGGTAACCTATCAATTGTTTAAAGGACAAACAATTTTTTATGGGGGTCTAGCTTGGTTTAGTTTTGTTGATAATCAATTATTGAATGATAAAAATAAAGAATTAAGAGTTGGATTTCATTTTTATATAAACAAAAGACTACCATTACATAGAACTAAGACTCTTAATTCATTAAACTATTTTAAAAAACATCGTCATTCTTTATCTCCTAGGTTAAAGGATACAAATTTTGAATTTATTACACATGAGTTTGAGTTTGATAAAGAAGAAAATGTAGATATTCATATATCTGGATTAGGGTGAATTAACTTTAATTCTCATAATGGAATGAAAATTTCAATTACAGTACCAAAAACAGAATATGGTGTTACTGTAAAAAAACTCAAACCTTTAATATAGAGGTGAACAATGAAAATGGAAGAAATAATAAAAAAAATCAATGAATATGCAAAGTTATCTAAAGAAAGAGAATTGACTGATGAAGAATTAAAAGATAGAGACTCATTAAGACAAGAATACTTAAAAATATTTAGAGGTAATTTTGAAAATCAATTAAAATCAATAAAAATAGTGGATAAAGATGAAAGTAAAGAATAAATTATTTATATATTATAAATAGTTTATTTTTTTTATATAATAATTTTGGAGAATGAACAAATGAATAAAGATAATCTAAATGCAATAAGAATGTTAGGAATTGATGCAATTAATAAGGCAAACTCAGGTCATCCAGGAATAGTTTTAGATGCAGCCCCAATATGCTTTGTATTATTTACAGATATAATGAAAATTAACCCAAAAAATTCAAAATGATTTAATAGAGATCGTTTTGTATTAAGTGCTGGTCATGGAAGTGCATTATTATATTCAACACTACACCTTTCAGGTTTTAATGTTACTATAAATGATTTAAAAAATTTTAGACAAATTAGTTCAATAACACCAGGTCATCCAGAATATGGTATGACTGATGGAATTGAGGCCACTACAGGGCCTCTTGGACAAGGTTTTGCAATGGGAGTTGGGATGGCATTAGCTGAATCTCATTTATCGTCACGTTATAACACAAGTGATTTTAATTTAATTGATCACCATACTTTTGTATTATGTGGTGATGGAGATTTACAAGAAGGAGTGTGTCAAGAAGCTATTTCCTTTGCAGGTAGGTATAAATTAAATAAGCTAATTGTATTACACGATTCAAATGATATCCAATTAGATGCAAAGGTAAGTGTTTCACAATCAGAAGATATAACTATGAAATTTAAAGCTGCTAATTGAAATACAATAAGAGTTAGCGATGGTGAAAACATAGTTGAAATTAAAAAAGCTATTGAAGATGCTAAAAAGTCAGATAAACCAACCTATATTGAAGTTAAAACAATTATAGGTATTGGAGCAACTAATCAAGGCACTACAAAAGTTCATGGAGCACCTTTAGGAACAGATATTGATAATGTAAAGAAATCATTTAATTGAGAATATAAACCATTTCAAATACCAAATGATGTATATGAATTTTATAATTTGAATGTCGTTGAAAAAGGAAAAAAATATAATGAAGAATGAGAAATAAACTTTAATAAATATAAATTAAAATACCCAGAGTTAGCAAAAGAATTAGAAACTTCGATAAAAAAAGAATGATCTATTAATATAGATGATTTAATTAAATTAAACAAAAAAAATACCCAAGCCACAAGAGTTAGCTCTGGAGAAACTTTTAACTACTTAGCAAGTAATATAAAGGCTATGATTGGTGGAAGTGCTGATTTAAGTGAATCAACTAAAATAAAAGGTCCGGATGGTACATATGATTTTAACAATAAAAGTGGAAGAAATATTATGTATGGTGTTAGAGAATTTGCTATGAGTTCAATAAATAACGGAATGGCACTTCATGGTGGATTATTACCAATAGAAAGTGGTTTCTTTGTGTTTTCTGACTATATGAAACCAGCAATAAGATTATCAGCATTAATGGGTATACAAAAATTAATGGTATTTACACATGATTCAATTGCAGTTGGTGAAGATGGTCCAACTCATCAACCAATTGAACAACTAGCAATGCTAAGATCAATTCCAAATATATCTATTTATAGACCATGTGATATGGCCGAAACAATAGCATCTTATTATGATGCAATCATAAATAATAAAAATCTACCAAGTGTTATTCTTGCAACAAGACAGAATTTAACTGAATTAAATCATATAGATGAAAGAAAAGTTTTCGACTATGTTAATAAAGGGGCGTATATTTTAGAAGATGATATTAAACCAGAAATTACTTTAATCGCAACTGGAAGTGAAGTAGAATTAGCTTTAAAAGTAAAAGAAGAATTAAATAAAAATAATAAAATGGTAAGAGTTGTTTCAATGGTTAATATGAATAACTTCTTAAAACAAGATATAAATTATCAAAATCTAATTATTGATAGAAAAACAAAAAGATTTACAATAGAATTATCTTCAACTTTTGGTTGACAAAAATTTATTGGTGATGATGGAATATCTTTTGGTATTGATACATTCGGTCATTCTGCACCATTTAATCACGTTCTTGATCATCTATCATTTAATGAAAAAATTATAGTAAAAAAAATATTAGATACTTATAAATAGTAAAATATGATATAGTAAGTATGTAGTTTTTTATAAACATAATTAATAGTAATAAAGGAGATAAACAACGATGCCTTGATGAGCAGGTCTTATTATAGCTATTGTATCAGCAATCGTTGGTGGAATAATTGGTTTTATTATAACTCGTAAGGTAATACAAAAACAATTAAAAGATAATCCGCCAATAAATGAAAACCAAATTAGAGCCATGTATAGAAGTATGGGTAGAAAACCCTCTGAAGCTGATATCAAAAAAACAATGAATGCAGTAAAAAGAGGAAAATAACTATAAGGTATAATTATGCTTTTATACACTTTTCAGGATAAAAATTTCAGAAAAACAAATGGTTATTTATTATGCACGGAAAAAAATAATGCAATTTTAATTGATACAGGTTATAGAGAATATAAAAAAATATTAGATTTTACGATTAAGAAAAATATTTCTATTAAGAACATAATAATTACACACGGACATTTTGGACATTTTTATGGACTAAATGAATTATCCGAAAAACATAACCTACCAAACATTTATATTGGTTATTCTGATTTGTTAAACTTATTTGAACCACATAAAAATACAAGTATGCTTTTTGAAGGTGTTGAACCATATTCGGTAAGACCACTAGAAAATCTAAAAGTAGTTCTTAATGATATGACTATTGCATTAGATGGATATGATTTAAACATATTTCTAAAAAAAGCTCATACTTCTGGTTCATTAATTATTGAAATAGATAAAATTAAATCTCTTTTTATTGGAGATTTAATAACAAAGGACCAAGACCCATTAATTGTTGGTGCATTTGAAAAAAGTATTGAAAAAAGTGATGTTATAAGTGCATTAAAATGATTTTTTAAATCTTATGATAATGAATATAGGATATATCCTGGTCACGGACCAAGCAATATATCAATTCATGATTTAATTGATAATGATTTTATAATAAAAAAATATTATATGAAATTTATTGATAAATAAAAAACATCAAATTAATTATTTTGATGTTTTTTTTCGTCTATAACAACTTTTTTGCCAAAATTTGGTTCTTTACCTTTAAATAATCTTACAATATTTTTTCTATGTCTTACTATTAGAAATACTGTTGATAAGGTTAACACTATGTTTATTGTTAGAAAACTATCATAAAATGAACTTTTTTTATTTAGATCGTGAAATTTATTAAATCAAACGAAATACAAATTATTATTATATGCATTTGTAAAGAATAGTCAGCCATTAATATCAAATGTATAATGACCAGATATGTATGGGATTCACGTTAATATACAAATAATTAATGAACCTATAATAGATGCTAAACTTACTTTTTTAAATATAAAAAATATTGTTAAACTAAATGTTAAAAATAAAATAAATAATATATAATTAGTAACTAAAAGTAAACCCATAAAGCAACTAACTGCTTTACCACCTTTAAATTTATAGTATATTGGCCAACAATGACCAATTAATGTAAAAAACATTGGTATATAAAAACTAGTTTTATTAAATAAATCATTGTTTATCATATTAATTAACATTGCAATAATAGCTGTAAGCAATACCTTAAGAGAGTCAAGTATAAGTACTATAATCCCTCATTTTAAACCTAAAACTCTGCTCGTGTTTGTAGCACCAGCATTATTACTACCAATTTCTCTAATATCTTTACTAGTTTTTATTTTAACTACGATAATAGAAAATGTGAAACTTCCAATTAAATATCCAATCAAACTAGCTATAAAAGTTCCTAAGTACATGTTACACCTCTTAATATTTAGACTATATTATAATACTATATTTATAGAAAAATTGCTTATTTTAAGATAAAATATAAAGTGATTATACTAACATAGGAGTCTATATATGAATTTTAATATTGACATTAATAAAATTATTTCTGATTTCTACAAAAGAGATGTAAAGGGTTTGTTTTTAAACAAACAATTTAAGCTAAGTACAAATCAAAAAAAAGATTTAATATTAATAAGCAAAAGTTATGACTCAAAAGATATTTTTAATGAGTTAAATAATTTTTTCAATAAACATATTAGTGGTAATAACTATGAACTTTGTTTAATGATGACGTTAATTACACAAAGATATAATTATTTTTATCAAACAGAAATTGAATGAAATAAATTTTTTCAAAGTAAAGTATTTTTAGAAAATAGCGAGGATTTAAAGGAAAAAATATTTATATTCTTTGAAAAACAAATTGATATTTATTCAGTGAACTACTTAAATATAATAAATGGATTTAATGTAAATCAGTGAAATACAACTTTTTATAAAAAGTTAAAGAGTATATTTGATGGAATAGTTTCTAATAGATTAATTGATGAAAAAATAAAAAAAATTGACGAATTTATTGATCTAGTCAAAAATACAAAATATATTTACTCCAGCCTTGAAGGGATTGGTGTGGAAATTGAAAAACAGAAGTTCTTATCAAATACAAATGAAATTAAAATTATATTTCAATCAATGAAAGATTTATTAGATAGAGTATTAAGAAAAATAGAATTAAATTAGGGTATAAAATGTTTGAAGAATATAAAAATATAAGTATTGAAGAAGCTGAAAAAAAGCTTTTAGAACTAAAAAAAGAATATGACGATTTAATAAAACAAGAAAAAGTTAATGATAAAAAAATAAAAAAAGGTTTAATATTTTGGCTTTTTATACCGGTATTAGGGTTATTTATATATTCAATAATATTAACAAAAAGAAGAAATCTTGAACATAATATGAGTTCAATAATGTCGATAAAAGAAAAACTAGTATTTTTAGAATTAGAAATGCAATATATTGAAACAAAGGTTTTAAAAAGAGGAAAATAAATTTCTTAGGTGAATAAATGACAAGGGTACACTATTTTAATTATCTTATAAAAATTAAAGTTAATATTGAAGATAATATCGCTTTAATTGGCGATTTTAAGAATTGGGATGATTTTGAAGATAAACAAATCGAATATTTAAAAAATAAAAGTAAAAAGCTAAAGTTAAAATCTTCAATATTATTATTTAGAAAAAATTTCTTAAATAATGGAATTTTTAATACTAAAAATATTATTAAAATAGCAAAACGTCAAAAAATTGATAATGTTATTATTTATGACTACAATGAAAATTATTTAAATTTTGATCAAAAGGACCTCTTTAACAATATAGTAAATGAATTATCTATAAAAAAAACCGTTATAGCTAATAACTATTATGAATGTAAAATATTTAATACCGACTTTTTTGTAAATAACTTCAGTACAAATAATTTATTATTTGGTGACTTTAAATTAAAATCATATAAATATAACAACATTCAACTAATAAAAGAAAATAAGTTTGAAGAATTTAAAATAAATAATAAATTAATGTATATGTTTGATGGAATTGTTGAAAAAGGGAAACAACTTGGTAGAAAAATAGGATTTCCTACAATAAATATTGTTTTTAATAAAGATAATAAGTTGCTTATTAATCATGGGGTGTATGCTTGTAAAGTGTATATAGAAAATCTTGATTATATTTTCATTGGAGCAGGTTGTTATTGAAAAAATGAATTAGATCAAGATGTATTTGAGGTAAATTTATTTGATTTTGATAAAGAAATATATGGTTGGAAAGTAACAATCGAACCGGTAAAATGGATAAGAAATGGGATTAAGGTCAATTCACTTGATGAATTAATATTATTATTAAAAAATGATGTTAGTTTTATTAAATTATTAAAAATAAATAAGGAGACATATGAATAATAAATATTATTTAGGTTGCCACGTCGGTATGAATGCAGCTAATAAATACTTAATAGGTAGTGTAATGGAAGCTATTGATAATGGGGCAAATACCTTTATGTTTTTTACAGGGGCACCACAAAACACTAGAAGAACCGAAACCAATAAGTTAAATATTGAGCAATTTAACTCTCTTTTAAAAGAATATAAGATAAATAAAGATAAATTAATTTGTCATGGACCTTACACTATTAATTTAGCAAATACTATTAAGCCTGAGACATATGATTTAGGCATTAGATTATTAAAAGAAGAAATCATAAGATTAGGTGAAATAGGTGTTAAAACCCTTGTATTACACCCTGGAGCGACCGTAGGAGCATCATTAGAAAAAGGATTGGATAGTTTAATAAAAGGTCTTGATACAGTTCTCTTAGACCCAGAAATTATAAATATAGATATTAAAATAGCATTAGAAACTATGTCAGGAAAAGGAACTGAAATATGTACAAAATTTGAAGATTTTAAATATATATTTAATAACGCTAAAAGCACATCAAAATTAGGTGTATGTATTGATACTTGTCATATTAATGATGCAGGATATGATATTAAAAACAATTTAGATGGTGTTATTGAGGAATTTAATAAAATAATTGGCATTAATAGACTTCTAGCTATACACTTGAATGATAGTAAAAATGAGTTAAATAGTCATAAAGATCGTCATCATAATATTGGATATGGGAAAATAGGTTTTGAATCACTTAATAAAATAGTACATAATCCACTTTTTAGTCAAATACCAATAGTTTTAGAAACACCATGAATTGGTGACTTTTGTCCATATAAAGATGAAATAAAAATGTTGAACGAATCTAAATTTACAGATCCGTTCAAAGTATTGATTAAAGAATAATTATATTATGATAATATATATATGAAAAGGTGGATTTAATGAATTTATTTAAGAAAATTATGTTTAGTGTATTAGGTTTTTCAACTATAACTACTTCAACAAGTTTAATTGTAAGTTGTGAGGTGCCTGTTGATAATACATACAAATCTCCAAGCGATATTTCTCGTCTATGAAATTTTAAAAGCTTTAAATCAATTAGTATTGATGATTTAAACTTAAAAGATAAAAAAGAAAATGGGGTATCATTGTATAAAGAATTAATTAAACTAATCGGTTTCAGATTTAGTGATTTTGATTCATCAGAAATAATACTAAATCAAGACCAAGAAGTAATAAGTAATCTTAATTTTTATAAAAATAAAATAAATTTTCAAATTTACGCAAATCAAAATAATGATAGTTTAATCATTGATTCAAGTAGTAATTCAAGTAGTGATTCAAGTAGTGATTCAAGTAATTATATTAAAAATATAAAAAAATATCTAGATTTTAGCTTTATTAATAATGAAATTACGGAAAAATCCGAATCAATAGTTTTCTATTTTAAATATAAAATAGGTGATGGTGATTATAGTAGTAGTTTTTTAGACTTTAACATTACTAATAAACCTTTATTTAGCGATAAAGACGGCTCAAGAAAATTAAGTGGATTAATTAAAAATCCTAATACTACCAAAGAGGCAAATTCAAATACTTATATATTAAAAATAGATGATCAATTTAGAGATAGTTTTAAGGTTGTTTCAAATATAAGTGAAAATATTAGCGATGAAGAGTTAAAAAACTACTATTCATCAATTAATACTGTTGTTAAAGGATTGTTTTTCTCTATATATAAAAAATTTAATATTTCAGCAAATGATTTCGAAATGTTACTTTCATTAAAATTAATGAGAAACTCTAGTGGAGATTATACATATAAATTACAGTTATCTACACCAGAAGAATTTGTATATTATTCAGCAACGCATGATAAAAAATATTTAACTAATTTAATAAGTATCTCAAAATTACAATCTGATAATAGTAAGGAAGGGAATCAAATTAGCACCATAATATTTGGAGTAGATTTTATAAAGTTTGTATAGTCGGGGAGTATTGAAAAATGAATAGCACTAGTATTAATTATTTAAAGAAAAGAAGACAAAATACTATACAACTACTATATAGATATTTTTTATTAGAAGAAAAAACTAATATTAAACAAGAAGTAATTGATGGATTCCAATTAATTGATATTAGTGTAGAGTTTGAAGAACATGCATTTAAAATATGCGATCAATTAAAGGAATTAATTGAATTATGTGAGAATAATCTTAGTGAAAACTGAAAATGAAAAAGAATACCAAATATAATTAAGGCAATACTTATAAACGGAGCTTTTGAAATTAAAAATAATATAACACCAAAAACAGTTGTAATTAACGAGAGTATAGACTTATCAAGAAGTTACTTACCTAGTTGAGAAACCAGTTTCGTTAATGCTATTCTTGATAAAATTTAGTAGAGGTTAATATGGATAGTAATTTCTTAATTATAAAAAATAATTTTTATAATATATTAAAAAAGTTTTTTCTTAAGTTAAAAAATAATATTTATTGTGGTTTTCATAAATATTTTTTAGAATCAAAATTCAGTGAAAATATTGATAGTAAGAAAAAGTATTTAGAAAAAATTTATGATAGTTTTGTTACTTATAACTTTTTAAAAAATGAAAATAAAAAATTAAACATAGATATTAATCTTGAAAAAAATTTTAATAATTACATTAAGGACACTAATGACAATCTTAGAAAAAATAGTTTTGATCAAATTATTTTTTTTACTTTACAAAAAATAAAAGATGATAAAAAATTATATTATGAAAAAAATATTAATAATTTAAAAAAACATGTAGACAGTGTTTTTATAAGAAATATCGATGATTTGAATAAACATTTTCATAAAGAACTATTTAATTCAAATAATTTTTTATATAAATTAAAAAAGGATTTTGTTAATGATTATTATAAATTTGACTATAATTATTTTATTGAAATTAATAATAATCAGTTAAGTAATTTTGATGATGAAATTCATAGAGTATGAAATTGTTATATTGATGAATTATTAGATACTTTCTCTTCTAAAAATGTAGAAAAACATATCAATGATTATTCAAACAAGTTTTTAAAAATAAAAAGTTTAATAAAACCTAATTCATTAGTTGTAATCGATTTTAACATTACTAAAATTTATAACTATCAAAACTACTTTTTAAATAGTTTATTATTTTTAAAGTTATTATTTGAAAATAATTGTTCAATTTTATCAATTAATAATAATTATTTAACTTTTATTGATTTATTAAATAAAAAAAATTTTGAAGACTTAGAGTCATTAATTAAGTTCTTAAATTCAAACAAATTACTAATTGATAAAAATGAAATGATTACAAAAAATGTAAATATCGATAAAGACGTGTTAAATAAATATTGAGAAGAAATATTAGATAAATCAAATGTAAATTATAAGAAAGAAGAAATAAAAGAAAAAAAAAGTTATAAAAATGCAGAAATTAATTCTAATAAAAATCATAAATATTCAATAACCGATAATAACAATTTAGTTGAAGAAGATTTAAAAATAATTTACACTTCACCATTAAAGGAAATGAACATAAAAAATAACTATAAAAACTATACTCAATTAATAACTGAAATAACAATTGAAGAGAATTTCGACCTCCTTGATCTAGATACCAAAAAAATTAAAAAAAGTTTTAATACCTTTATAAATTTTTTTGAAAAAAATATCGATAATGTTAAAGTAAGGAAGGAATCAATAAGTAAAGAACAGGAAAGTAATATCAAAGCAAAAATAAGAGGGCTTAACATTAGTGAATTAAATAAATACTTCATTGCATATCAAAATGAGTTTAAGTTGAAACTAAAACAAAAAGAAATTTCACAATTGGAGGCTCTTGAAATTTTTGAATTTTATAGCAAATTAAAAAATAGCATTGAAAAACTTAGTTTTTTATAAGGAGAAAGATGGAAAAAGAAAGTATCTTTAAAGTTAGTGAGATAAATGAACTAATAAAAAGTCATATTGAAAATAACAACAATTTTAAAGAAATTAAAATAAAAGGGGAAGTTGCAAACCTAACATTTAATAAAATGGGTCATATATATTTTTCATTAAAAGAAGTTGATGCAAAAATTGATTGTGCTATGTGGAAGTTTAACGCTCATAAATTTCTTGATTTAGATATAAATGAAGGTACTGAAATCACAGCTGTTGGAAGTCTTTCTTTATATTCTAAAACTTGTAAAATTACATTTATTGCCACTAATATTGAGATAGGTGGTATTGGAGCATTAGCTTTAAAATACGAAAAAAGATATAAGGAATTAGAAAGCAAAGGGTGATTCGATAGTTCACTTAAAAAACCTATACCATTATTGCCTAAAAATATTGGTATTGTAACTGCTGCAACTGGTGATGCGGTTAATGATTTAATAACAACTATTAAGCGAAGATATTCAATAGTTAATATTTATATATTTCCAGCTTTAGTTCAAGGTGATGAAAGTGCTAAAGATATAGCAAAGAAAATTAAACAAGCAAATAATTTTAATATTAAGTTAGATGTTTTAATAGTTGGTAGAGGTGGTGGAAGTTATGAAGACTTATGAAGCTTTAATGAAATGGAAGTTTTAGAAGCTATACACAACAGTAAAATCCCAATTATAACAGGAATTGGTCATGATGCAGATGTAACTCTTTCAGACTATGTAGCGGACTTAAGAGCTTCAACGCCAACGGCTGCAGGAGAAAAAGCTACCCAAGATAAAATCTATTTAATAAACAATCTAAATAGTAAACTAATTAATTTTGGTCAAATATTAAAAAAACATACATCAAATTATAGTATTTTTTTAGACAATGTATTATTAAAAAATAGAGAAAGTCTTACTAATAAACTAAACAAAAACAATACTAATTTAAATATTTTATCAAATAGCATTACTAATAATATTATTAAAATAATTAATAAGACAAAAGAGAATTTGAATTGAATAAGTAAATCATATTGTGAAACTATTAATAACAGAATTAAACAAAGTAATAATGAGCTTCAATTTAGTGAAAATAAGATAAACTCAGTAGTAATAAGAAATATTGAGAAATATAAAGCAAGTTTAATGAACTATGAACAAATTATAAAACTTCACGACACATCTTTTATATTAAAAAAAGGTTACGCTATATTAAAAGACGATAAAAAAATTATAAGAAGTGTAGTGGAACTTAATAATATTGATATAATAAATATAACATTAGCTGACGGTGAAAAAGAAATTCAAATCGAAAAGAGAGGAAAAAATAATGAACAAATTTAATGAACTAATTGATGAAATTAAGGATATATCTAATAAATTAAATGATCCAGCAACTAAAATGGAAGACTCAATTGAGTTATTTAAAAAAGGTAATGAACTAATTAAAGAAGCTAAAGATTTACTTACAAATTTAGAAGGTGAAGTTAAGAAAGTTATGGATGATAATAAAGTAAGTGATTTTTAGATAATATAGAAATAAAGGTAGTGTTATGTTAGATGATGAAATAGGTTATAAGAATTTATATAAAAACAAAAACTTAAAAGAGTTAGAAAAATTCGCAAGTGTAATAAGAGAATATTTATCTAATTTTATTCAAAAGAAAAATGGTCATATTGGAAGCAATTTAGGTGTTGTTGAACTAACAATTGCCTTTTTTGTTTTTTTTAATATAGACGATAGTATGATTTTATTCGATACCGGTCATCAATCTCATGTATTTAAACTATTGGTTAATGGTTATAAAAAGTTTGAAACATTAAAAGATAAAAATGGTTTAAGTAATTTTCAAGAATTTAAAGAAAGTGACTTAGATTGAATTAGTTCTGGTCATTCATCGACTGCATTAGCATACGCAGTTGGTTATGGAATAATCAATGTTAAGAAAAATATTGTAGTAACAATTGGAGATGCAGCATTTTTTACCTCATATTCACACGGAGCATTACTTAACTTAGGAAAATCTAAAAGTAAAGTTATAATTTTTTTAAATGATAATGAAGAATCAATTGGAACTGAAACACCTAGATTAAATAGCATAGATTCATACTGCAAGTCATTAGGAATTAATTATATTTTTTGTGAAAATGGTAATAACTTTACTAATATTTTTGATTGCCTTAATAAAGTTGAGACAATCAAAAATCATGTTTTAATACATTTTAAGACTAAAAAAGCATTAGGTTATACAGGAAATAAACCATTAATTTTTAACCACTCTGTAGAAGAAGTTAAAAATAAAAGCTATACTGTTGCAATTTCTGAAGAAATAACAAATTATTTTACAAATGATGATTATTTATTATCAGCATCAATGCTAAAACCATCAAATTTCCATCACTTAAAAGAAAAGTTTTATAATAATGTTATTGATATGGGCATAAATGAAGAAACTATAGTATTAACAGCAAATGCTATTAGTAACACCAACAAAAAAGTATTTGTGTCAATTTATTCCACATTTTTACAAAGATGTGTGGATCAATTAATACATGACGTAGCTAGAAATAATAATCCTGTTGGGTTTTTAATAGATAGGGGAGGTTTAAGTTATAGTGGGGGAGTCAGTCACCACGGAATTTATGATATATCTATTGCATCAAATATTCAAAATAGCGTTATTTGTAATCCTTATGATGAAAACGACGTAAAACAACTTACAAAACTTCTTTATGAAAATACTAATAAAGTATTTTTTTTAAGGTACGAAAATAAAGAATTACCGATATCTAAACAAATCAAAAAAATAAAAATTGGTGAATGAGATTATCTAATTTATAATAAAAACAACAAGAAAGTTCTAATGGCATATGGAAATATATTGAAGGATTTTAAAGATTATATTTTAAAAAATAATTTAAACATAAACTTAGTAAATGCAAGATTTATTAAGCCATTTGATATTAAAATATTGGAACAAAATAGATATAATAATATATACGTATACGAAGAAGTATATGAAACAGGTTCATTGTATGAAAAAATTATTGCTTATTTTAAAAATAAAGAAAATATTTATAATTTTAATTTAAAAAGTAACAATGTAATGCATGGAAGTATGAAGGAACTATTAAAAGAAGCGCGTTTAGATATTGATTATATATTTAATTTTATTCTTAAGGAAGGTTAAAGATGGAAAATAAAATAGCGGATAGAAACTATTTTTTAGAAAAACTTTATAAAGATAGAGAATTTAATAATATTTTAGAAGGTTTAACTACTAAAGAAAAAAATGCTACATTAAAAGACATTGAAGAGTTGAGAAGAATTCTGCACCTTAAAAGACAAGTTGATAAAGAAATAGTTAAGGAATATGAAGAACATATTATTGTTCCAGAAGGAACTGAAGAAACATTAATTAGAGAACTTAACGTATTTAATAAACAAATGTATGATGATTATCCTACATACTACACTTTGGAATTTGATGATTTAATAAATGAAAATAAAAAACCTATAGTTGTAAATGTCAAAGTTATTAAGAGACCAGAACCAGTTCCAGCAAAAACTTATAAAAAAAACATTCTTAATTTATCTGAACCTGTTATTCAAGAACCAACGCAAGAACTAACTGTTGATGAAAGTGTATTTAATAATGAGAAGTTAAATGAAGAAAAAATAAGTACTCATAAAACCGATATTATAGATGATAAAGTTATTCAAGATAAAGATAATATTTTTAATACTTTTAAAGATTTCGAAAGTAAACTAACTAATAATCCAGTAAAAATAAAAGTAGAACACTTTGATAACCTTTTGGTAGATTATAAGACTGAAGGTAAGGAAATATTAGATAGTCAAAGAGATTTTGTAGTTGATACTGAAGAACAAAAACAAAACATTATATCAACCATAAAAAAAACTTTGAAGGATGGTAATTACCATAAACTAAATTTGACTAAATCATTTTCATTATCATATTCTAAATTTATGAACAGATTAAAGAAACTAAAACAAAGTTTTATCACAACTTATGGTTCAGAGATTTTTTCACGAATTAAAGATGCTATAAAAGAAGAAAATGCATTATATGAAAATCTTGATAGATCAAATAATATTAAAAGACTAAATTTAAGAAAATATAAGTATAAAAAAAAGAAATTTTAAGGAGAGTTTATGAAAGAAAGGCTAGATCAAATATTGTTAAATTTAGATTTTGTAGAAAACAAGAACAAAGCTAGAAGTTTAATAATGGATGGTAAAGTCATAGTAAATAATGAAAAAATTACTAAACCAGGAACAATGTTTAATAAAGAGAAAATAAAAATAAATATTAATCATGAAGAAATGGAATTTGTAAGTAGGGCAGGAAAAAAACTAGATGCAGCAATTAAAAAATGAAAAATTAATTTAAATGGTAAAGTGTGTCTTGATATTGGTAGTTCAACTGGTGGTTTTACAGATTGCTGTTTACAAAATAATGCTAGTTATGTTTTTGCAGTTGATGTTGGAACAAACCAATTAGACTGAAAATTAAGAAATGACAATAGGGTATGTTCATTAGAAAATACTAATTTTAGATATATAAAAAAGGAAATGGTAAATAAGGAAATTGATTTTTTTTGTTGTGATGTAAGTTTTATATCTATTAGCAAAATTTTAGAACCACTTTCAAAACTTATACAAAATGATACAACTGGTGTAGTTTTAATAAAACCTCAATTCGAGTGTGATAAAGAAGATGTAAAAAATGGGAAAATTAATTCGAAGGAATCACATATTAAAGCAATTACAAGAGTAATTGAATATGCAAAAATAAATGGATTTTCAATAAAGGATATATATTGATCTCCTATATTAGGTAATAAAAAGAAAAATATAGAATATATATGTTATATTATTAAAAAGAATGATTTAAATTATAACCTATCAAATGTTGAAAATCTAGTGAAAGAATGTTGAACGAATTTTTATGGTAAATAGTAATCAAAAAAGTAAAAAAGTAATTTTTTTATTAGATATGGATGCGTTTTATGCTGGATGTCATATGGCTAATAACCAAAAAATAAAAGATAAAAATCTTATTGTAAGTTCTCCTAATAGAAGATCGATAATATTAACAGCAAGTTACAATGCAAGAAGGTTTGGTATAAAAGCAGGAATGCCATTATTTCAAGCTGAAAAATTATGCAAAGACTTATACATTGTACACACAGATTTTCAATTATATATAAATTTCTCAGAAAAAGTTTTTGATTTAATATTTAATAAGTATACAAAAAAAATAGAAGTAGCTTCGATTGATGAATGTTATATAGATGTCACTAATATATGACGAAGATTTGGAAGTGTAAGAAAGTTAGCTCAAACAATTATTGATGATATAAAAAATAGTTTTGATTTAAGTTGTTCAATTGGTGTTAGTACAAATAAGTTTCTTGCAAAAATGGCAGTTGATTTTAAAAAACCTTCTGGAATAAGTATTTTACTTGAAAAAGACATAGAAACAAAAATTTGACCATTAGAAATAAAAAATATGTTCATGGTTGGCGAAGCAACAGAGAGAATACTAGTAGAGAATAATATAAAAACAATTAAAGACTTGGCATTTTCTAATAAAGATTTTATATATAAAATATTAGGAAAACGTGGTATTACATTATGAAATTGAGCAAATGGTATAAGTGATGATGAATTACTTCAAACAAATAATGATTTAAAATCAATAGGGAATGAAATGACTCTTAATTATACAACCACAAATTACAATGAACTAGAATCACTAATTTTTGAATTATCATCAAAAGTATCTGATAGAGCTAAAAAAAGATTTTTAATTGGTTCTGTAATATCAATAAATTTAAAATGTCTTAATAATTTAGATAAGAATGTATACTCTAAACAAGAGAGAAAAAAACATATCTCTAAACAAGAAAAAATAATTAATCCTACAAATGATGTTGAACAAATTTTTACAGTCGCTAAAAGATGCTTTTATGATCTTTGAGAAGGAGAACCTGTGTTATTGATTGGGGTAAGGTTGTCTAACCTTACAAATAAAATTAATAGCTTTGTTCAACAAGAAATTAACGAATGAAACGAAGAAAAGTTTAAAGATTTATATTCAAAAGTGAACAAAGATTTAATTTATGATTTAAAAAATAAATATGGAAAAGAAGTTATTTTTACTGGAAATACATTGCAAATGCATAAAGAGAAAAATGTATCACAATCAAAATACATCAAAAAAGACGATATGCATCTATCAAATGATCAAATAATAAATAAATGAAAAAAGGGGAATGAAGACTATAATTAGTTAAATCTTTATAAATCTTTCTTTTATTATAAAACCCCTACTTGTTTTAATTACTTAAACATATACAAGTATTATATTTTAAATTTATATAGTATAATTAAATAATAAATAATTCTTGGAGGACATAATGAAATCGCCAATATCTACACCTAAGTTTTGCCAAAAGCACATGAAAATACACGTATGTAAAGAACAAGATATCTTCAAACAAAATGAATCAATTGAAAAGATGCTTAATGAAAAAGTAAGAAGATTACATGGCATACAAACTGAAGAAGAGATACTAAAGCAAAGCATTAAGTCAAAACCTAAACCAGGCACAATCGAATACATTTTAAAAAATGCTAAGGAAAAAATAAAGAAAGAGAAGGCAAAATTAAATCTTGAAGATAATAATGATGAAATAGTAAAAGTTGATGAATCAGATTTAACAACAAGAATGGAAACATTGAGACTTAAATTATTAAATTCAAATAAGGACGAGTCTATTAATTTAAATGAAACTAAGTTTAATAAAAAGCAAAAAGGAGCTAAACAAAAAAATATATACGATATTAAGTTTGAACCTGAAATTAAATTAATAAACAAAAATGATGACACATTAGAAATTAATCTTAATAAATTAAATAAAAAAGTATTAAAAAAACTAAATTTACTAGATGATCCAAATTTAGAAGATAATAAAACAATTTATACCGAAGAGCAAACACAAGATTTTGTAAGAACTGCAATACAAGAAGCATTAAAAGAAGCTGGTTATATAAAAAACAAAAAGAAAAAACCTGTTGATGATTAAGATTCTATTAACAGGTTTTTTATTATCTTATACCCCCTATCAAAAAATAATTTTATATTTTTATAATTATTTTTTATTTTATAATCTCATTTAACTTGTTTATTTAACTTTTTTTGATATCTATATATATTTTTTAGTTGATTATAATTTGTCTTATTCAAATCTCTTTTTATTATATTTTTATATTGTAATTTTTTACTTATAAATTTTGTGCAAACTAATAATTTATAATTGTAATTTATATTTAATCCATCAATAACTGATGCTTCAACAATAATAATCTTAACTTCTTTAGAGCTAATTTTACTGATTTTATTATTTATTTCTTTTGAAATAAGCGGTCATATAAAGTTACTATATAACTTATTAGAACTAGGGTTATTAAAAAGGGTATCTCTTAATTTACTTTTATCTACAGTATCATCTTTAATAATATGTTCAAAATTATTTTTTATAAATAATTTGACAATATTTTCATCCAATAAACTTTTACCTATTAAATCTGCACTTATATAATGTAAATATTTACCTATATCTGTACTTAATAGATAATTTATTAAAGTTGTTTTTCCTGAACCAATATTTCCATAAAGACCTAATATTTTAATCATAATCCCCTTCTTAATAAGATGATAATGTTTTATTTATAAAATCAGTAATTGCTACTTTTTCTGGAGACATTTTTTTTATTATTTGGATACAAATATCTCTATAATTATTGTAATTCTTGTTTAACTTTGCATTATTTAATGCATCTATAAAAGCAACTTTATTTTCATAACTATCAAAATTATTTGCTAACCTTGTTTTTAAACAATACCCTACCTTAGCTAATAATTCAGTTACACGAATAGTGAGAGCAAATATTTGTTCAATTTTAAATTCAGCATCTAGTAAATTTCATTTATTAATTGCACTTTGATATTCTTTTATTAAAATATATAGCTGTTCTTTATTTGTTTTAAATAGATTATTTTTTGGATTAGTAACTAACTGACTAATTAATTTTACAAATTTTTGATCTGTCGATGAATATCAATCTACTATTTCTTCTATATAATAACCTGCTTTTTTTCAATTAGTTTTTTGAATAACACTAAATTTTTCAAGCAATAATCTTGATTCTTTATATATTGGAATTTTAGTATTATCCGATAACTCTAAAAGACGTATAAAATTTTTATAAAATAATAATATTCTTGCTTGTAAATCAGAACTACTAATTTTATTAATATTAATCTTTTTTGACATTATTCTTTTTGATAAATTATTTGTTACTTCAATATTACCTTCGGGTGATAAATCAAGATCTCTAATAACAGAGACGTTAATTTTTCCTCAACTACATTCTCCACACAATGTCCCAATAAAAGAAATAATAATAAATATAAATTGTGGAATAAATGGTAAAAAGATTCATAATAATTTTAACGCATCACTTGTCTCACCATAAATACCGTTAGAATAACCACTAAAGAAGGCGAAAGTTAGTCAATAACAATCTTTAAATTGATTGTTAAATATTTCTGAGTATTTCTGAATGGTTTCACTATCAACATATGGTGAATTATTTAAACTTATGAACCATGAAACACCTGATAAAAATGGTGAAGCTGATAAATAACTTAAAAAAGATACAAGTGTAAGTATTACTCACATAAGTCAGCAAATCATCATTGTTAATTGATAGCTTCTAACAGGTTTAACTATTATTACTATTCCTTTTCTACTTCTTGACTTATAACCAACAGAATGAATAATTAATCTTAAAACTAATAATACTAAGCAAATAAGACCTGTAGATAAAGGCAAATAAACTATCATAAAAATGTTACTAATTAATGAAAAATCAGGTGCACTATTAACTTTATAAAATAAACTCATTATATTTGTATAAATACTTGTATCAGAATATACTTCATTAACCTTTGCTAAATTATCTAAACTCATAATTGGAGAAAACATCATTAATACTGAAAATGTTATTAAAATTAGAGAAAAAATAGTTAAAGAGGTTAACATAAAGACTGATTTACGATTTTCTTTTAAAATTTTTATATTAGCCATATATTAACCTTTCATTAAACAATATAATTATACAATATTTTAAACTCTATATAAATAGGGTTTAAATGCAAGAGTAAGTTTTATTTTAGTAGGAAACCATTAAGAATAATAAATAGCACGAGTGTAAAAGTAAGTTATATTATGTCTTATTTATTAGAAACCTTTTATCTACTTAAAATATAACTTGTTTATTTCAAAAAAGCAACACAAAAATTAGAAAGATTTTATATTTCTTAATTTATTATTCTTTATTTTGTAAAACTTTTATTAATTCTTTATAAGAAGTAGACTTATTATTCAACATAGGTATATTAAACTCTTTACCATAAGTTTTAATAACCTTATAAGGTAGATATTGATTAAACATGTTATTTTCAATAGCTTCTACAAAATAGTCTTTTCACAAGAATATTGGATCTAGATTATTAATATATGCTAACCTTAAATTTATCAAATTATGAAATACCTTAAAATTATAGGACTTTGAGTTAGCGATAGCTTTAACATAATGATAAATATTAGACTCTGTAAAACAACCAATATAGTAGTCTTTTTTGTAAGACTCTATCCCATTTTTATTGTTTTTAATATATCTAATTAATTTTTTTATCTTATCTATTTTATCATCATCGACTTTACTCAAGGGTATAAGATAATTATCGACTAGGGTATTTACGCCATGAGTTAAAGCATTTATACAACAGTTAAATAATTGTTTATTATATTGACTATACATTTTAGGTGGATAAATTTTTGCTATTTCTTTTACTAAGTGAAATTTGTCTAATACAATCTTTCCACCAAATGAACTAGCTATTGATTTAATCCAATTTGCACCATCCCCACAAATTACATAGTTGAAATTTGTCTTTCCATAAAAGATTTTTATATATTTGTTTAAATCTTCAATTGTTTCATTAACAAAATTATTAGCTATTGATTTACATTTTTTAGTTCATGTTATAACTCTTTTATGGATAAGAGTACTATTTCTTGAGTCTGGTTTATCTGATTTACCAAGACACAAAGTAGCTACTCTGACTTGATATTTTGCTGCTTTATTATTTGTTTTTAAATTTACATAACTGTCATCGATAGAGATATATAAAGTATTATACTTCTCTATTTTTTTTGGAGCATTATAATGATTCTCTAAATATTCTTCATTAAAAGCTTCTAATCTTAGTTTTTTAACAAATCTGGAAATTGTAGATTTATGAAGTCTTGCTTCTGGTATAGCTTTATCTATGTCAGCATATTTGCTACTACCTTGAGATAACAAATTTATGACATGACTTTTTAGTTCGTGACTTCATTTGCTATATTTTTCTATTTGTAAATAGTCATCAACCAAAAATGTTCGTCTTCATTTTTTAGTTTCTGGATCTATAAATTTGTACCTTGTTTTTTTAAATATAATTAAGCCAACAGAAGTTAGTAACCTTCTTTTAAAAGTGCCGTCAGCATAATAACCTTGGTTCTTTCTTCATTTAGAGGTTTTAATTTCTAAATCTTTGTCTTCAAATTTAGAGACAATATCTTCTCTTAATCTTTTTAAATAGTCTTCTTTTTTTAAGTGAAACAGGTTTACCTGGTCAAACGCCAAAAATGGAAAACTATCATTTTTTACATAATAGTCTTTCATACTAATATAACTTACATTCCTTTACAAAGTAAATTTTACCATTTTTAGCCCTAATAATCAAACAGCCTATATTTGTAGAAACTAATAGCATGTTCGGCAGCATTAATAGCATCTAGTTTGTTTTTCTTTGGTCTTTCGTCTCTCAAGTTTTTTTCTGGGTGATTCTGACATCTATATAGTTGGTCATATACGTAACCGTGCTTTTTAGTAACTATTTCTTCACCTTGTATTACTTGAGTAACTTTTAATTGATTAGCAAAGAATAGCTTCTTTTCTGACAACAAACGTTTTCACATATAATGCCTAGACTCAATACTTCAACCTGATTTTCCAGTTGATTTAAATACTCCAAAGTTTAGATCTAACATGTCTTTTTTATAGTCATAGTTAGTCTCTAATATAAGCTTAATAAAATCTTTCACAGTTCTAGAATCTTGACCTATTCTAAATTTGGTCTTATCTTCAAGATATAGTCTATCATTATCAATCACATACTTTTTAGACACTTCAACTAATCACTCACAGATTGATTTAACTTTTAAAGTCATATCTTTAAATTTCTTTGTTGATATAGAGTATTCATTCAAAATATGTACTGATTCCACTATATCACCATTAAACTCAAAGCCTACGATGACAGTTACTGCGTCATCTCCATAGTCATTACCATCCGCATAATCACATCCAACTGTAATATCGGTAAATCAAAATCTATTAGTCTTTTTATTTAGATACTCTTCTAAGTCAAAAAATTGAGCATTTTCAACTAAGTCTTTTCTGTATGAATAAGCTTCTAAAGATAGTTCGTGTTCCCCGCCAAGAAATAATGAATCGTAGTGTTCTGGAAATTGATCTTTAAGACCTTCTCCAAACTCTTTAAGCTTTTCATTTAAATTATGTTCATTGATTGCTGTTGTACCTCTTACGATGGTTACTCCAACGTTCATGTAGGTAGAGTCTGTATATGTTAATACTGCTTTTTCTTCTAACTCTTTTTTTCTTTCTTCTGTTAAAGGACAAATAGCATCGACAAATAATCTATATATAGGGTGTCCAACATCATGATTATTAAAACCAAAAATTACTAAATGCTTTTTAAATATGCTTCAACCATTACATGTTAATTCTTTAATTGGATCTAAACATGTTGCTAGATTTTGACCTCTTACTATTTGTATAAGCATATTGATTAATTGATATCTATAATTATCTTCGTCTTTAATAGTTTCTTTTAAAGGGATTACCTCATCGATAGCGAACATACCTCACTCCCCAACTTCAGCTGGTACACCTTCTCAGTTTGCTGTATTATCAAAACCAACTACGTTTATTTTTCTTTTGTTATTCCATACCAAATCACATTTAGCATCACTGTCATGAACGGTAATCTCTTTTTCTGCTATTGCTTGTCCGATGGTTACTCCATATCTATCAAGGTCATTTATTACTTTTTTAAGAGTAGACATATAGCTTGTTCTTGCTGCTTTATATGTATACTTAGATAATATGCAATTATAGTCTTTAAAATTACATGTATAAAATAAAGCCAATAAACAGATTACATATGTTTTACCAAAACCTTTAGCACCTGATAAAACCATAAATAACGAAGTATTAGAAAATGGTGTTTTTAATTTATCTAAAAATACCTTTTCTAATACGTCAATATTAAAATTATAATTATTACTGGTTGGGTTTAAGTCTTTATATCTCATATAACTATACATAGCAAAATATAAAAAAAAGTCAAATTAATTGACCTTGTAATCTACTTTACTAATAAGTAAGAATGTAATCTTAATACTCATCTTCCCTACCAAAATGAGTCATACCTAATTTTGTTCATGTTAATCTTTTTTTTCGGGGCGAGCAGAAGGGAAAAAAATTTTGTTGCGGCCGCATTCTAAAGTTAAGAGTACTCTACAATACCAGTACACCAGTACACGTGTTAACACACCTGTACTTATGATACTTATATTCTCTCACACTTTTAAATAGGAGTCAACCAAATCTTTTTTTCATTCAGCGAGCCCCGCCCTTCCATTAAAAAACCAGCATCTAGCTGGTTATTCTTCTGTTGGTGATATACCTATCACTGATTTAATATACTTTCCATACTCTTCAGGTGGGCCAGCTCAATACTTATTGAGTGTATTGTTTATTGTTCCGTCTTTTAAATAAAATGTTATGTGACATGCATCATATCCAATTGCCTCACTAAGAACATATTTACTTACATTTCTTGTATCTACTTCTATAATCACCGGTCCACCTTGTGATTCAGAAGATACCCAAGAATTATTTGGACCCGCTGGGTGAAGTTCATATATTTTCTTTACATATGATTCACCACAACTAACAACTGACATTAAAGAAGTAGTTGTTACTCCATTTATTGATAAGAAACTTATTACTTTTAAGAAACCTTTCATATTACATCTCCTTATATAGTTATAATATCAAATTTATAAAGCTATTTTTAGTTTCTGTTTTATCAAATAAGTTTAGATCAATAATAAAAGAATTATTATTTACATCAACAAAGTTAAATCTTCACAACCCACTTCCATAAAAACTGGAAACTTTTAATTCTGATACAAAGGAGTTCTTGTCTAAAGAAAACTCGCCATTATTAGTTATACCATTTGATATAGGATTGTAATTAATAATCCCATTTCCATATTCCTGTTTTATAAGGTCTTGTATGCTTGAGGTATTAGAAAACTGCTTTAATTGATATTTTGAGTACTCACCGTTTGCTGTTTGTTGGTCAAGTGGCATAGAACTTGGTATTGAAGATGTTTCTACTTGAGAGGTTACTTCAGGAAATGCATAATGGTTATAGTCTAATTTATAGATAATATTATTAGAAATCTCTTTAACTTTAGTAGATATATTTTTACCTTTAAATTCAAAATATAATGATTTTAATTTTACCTTAATATCAGTGTAACCAACATAGTTTACTGGGTTATCAATTGCATTTTGTAACTCAAAATAAAATGGTAACAATATTTTATAATCATCATTATCACCTTTATTAATAGAAAAATTTGATTTAATATAACCTGATAATAAAGCAATTGTAGATTCTATTCTTTTTGTCATAGATGGATTTGAGTTAACCTTATCTTGATTTATTTTTTTTCAACTAAGTCAGTTATTTGTGTTTACTGCATATCTGTCTTGTTGAGAATACTTTTGACTTATTTCATAAATCCTTGTATCGTTAATTTTTTCTACCTGCTCACCATTAACATACTCAAATTTAGTTGCACCTTTGAATTCATAATCTTTTCAAAACGATTCTGTTAACATTAGTAACAATGTATCGAAAGCAGTAGTATATCTATAAGATTGCTTTGAAGTTACATTTACGTCTTCAATGCTTGTTATAGTTTGATACAAAGTTTGTCTAGTTTTGTTATCTGGGGCAGTGGTAACAGTATATCCGTATTTATCACCAACCTTAATCTCTGCGCTAGAATTATAGTCTTCCCATGTTGAATCAAAATAGTAACCATTATAAGAACCACCTTTTCACCTACCTACTTCTCTCTTGCCAAGAGTTGTATATCTAATAGAATATGCATGATCTATTCTTAATGTTGGATATTTAGAACTATCACCTAATACTAAAAAATCTTGTAAACTAAAATCATCATCATAATTTAAACCTTTAGAGTCTAAATATGCAGTTATATGTTTTAAAGGTATTATTTGGTCGCTACTTCAGTAATTAACAATACTTAAAACTGGTTGGGTTTGAAATGGAAAACATAACTTAGGATAAATTTCTGTTCCTTCTTTAGCTATTAATTCTGGAAAATGACCATCATTATCGACTACCTTAATATTACCTACTAGAGTACCTTTTGGAGTTGTTACGTGTATTTCTTTAATTTTTTCTGTCATTGGAGGACTTAATACTATTTTGATTGGAGGGGTCTTAAAGCTGCTTGAGAACTCCTCTATTGACGCAAAACTCATCTCCATACCATCTGTATCAACTGATCTAATAATTGTCTTTGCTACATATTGCTTTACTGTAGAGAAGTTATCTTCATTAATAGCTTCTTTAGTTAATAAATATAAACAACCTAAATCAATCTCTTTTAAATTATAAGTAATAAAATCTAAGTTTTCAGACCTTCTCATGATTTGTTCACTTGGATTCATCGGGTCCACAGTTTCAATCAAATCATAATCATCATCCGACTGACTTAAATAAGCTTTTATTTTAATTTGAGACCTTATATCAACTGACATAATAGTCATTTTATCTTTTGCTACTCTTAAACCCATACTAACCTTTTTTCCAGTTAATGTAGTTAACGGGTATAAATAAGCAGTAATAACCTCTTCTTCTAGATAGGTTAAATCTTCTATCACTTCAGTTTTTTTTAACTTTTGCTTGGCTGTAAATGAGGCTACAAACTCATCATTATCATCTTCTTCTTCATAGTCATCTATTTGTTCTTCATCATAACTATTTTTTATCATTAGTAATATCCTCCTTTTCAGTAGTATTAGTATCTATAGATACTTTAGTATTTGTGTTAGCTTGAGTAATTAATTGTGATACATTTTTATCAGTATTAAGGTTTAGATCTACATCGATAGTTACTTTATCTAGTTCATAATCATTTGGGAATTTATCTTTTATATTAGACTCTTTTAATACTATTAAAAACTTTTTAGCTAAATCCCTTAAAAAACTCTTCATGAGCATAGTTTCTCTTTCAATAATAGGACCAGTTAAGAATTGCTTAACAAGTAACTCAGCAGTTGATTGTTGAGCAGATTTTACTTCATCCATATTTGGAATACCTATATCTGTTTTAATCTCATTATATATATCATTTCTTGTGTTTCTCATTGTTTGCATTGTTGAAGTAGGATTTCAGTTAACTATATTTTCACTCAAGTTTTGCCCTTCTCCAGTTATATCAATAGGCTTAAGTTGTACTAATCCACCAGTTAACATCTCTTTTAACATTTCGTGTAATTGTACTGGGTTACTTTGACTGGTTACTGGTGCACCATTAAATAAGATTGCTCCTTTTTCTCATGCAGGTAAAACTGAAATTATCTCATCAAACATGTTTAAAGTTTTAAGTTTGGATCTAACCTTTTCACATCGGCTTTTTTCTCCTAAATCATTTTTAAGAATTGATACTGGAATAAAATCTCAATTTATGGTTTCTGTTTTAAGATTATTTAAGTGATTTAACACTTCAACTGGAATATCATTTCTTAAACTTTTAATTTCTTTATTATTTTTAATATCTACTAGAGTTGAATCTACTTGGATTTGACCTTGTTTTAAACTATAGTTTTTTTGTAGCAAATACACTGATTTTGCAAAAATAGGGTTATCATCAAAAGAAACAGAAATTTCTATTACTTTGTTGTTAATTATATTTCTATATACTACTCTTATCGGGGTAAGTTCAGGTCTTGAATAATATAAATTATTGCTGTCTTTTTCATCTAGTAGCATTTTTGTTATAAGCATCCCATACCTTCCTTGTTGCCCACTTCTAAATTTAGTAGTTCATAGCTTTAAGGGAAATTCTGTTAGATCCAGATATTTAACTAATAATTGCTCTAGTACTTTATTTGTTTGTCCTAAATGATTTTTAACAGTTCATTTAATATTAGATACATCGAACAAATCCGCAAAGAATTCATTAAAGGTTACTTCTTTCTCATGAGAAGAATCAGAAGAGTTCTGATTATATAAAATCTTAAATAACTTATTTTCATATGATTTTGGCGAATTTGATAGACTTGCACGTAAATCTGGGTCAAATGAATTAGCATTAAAAGACTTTAATATCTCTTCGTTTGATTTTGGCATTATATTACCTCTACTTTCTAATAACTTACTAATAACTCACTATTAACATACACCATAATTTTTTAAAAGTTATACAAAAAAACTCCTTAGTGGAGTTTTAGAACTTTTTAGCAAGTTTTAAGTTTTTGTCACGTTCTTGTGCATGATACAATTCACTAGACAAAGCTTTCATTTCTTTTTTAATATCTTTTACATTTCTATCAGTTGAAGCAACATCTATTCCATTTGCTTGAGCAAATTTATTAGATTGGTTGTATTGAGTTTCGTTCATAAAACGTCTTCTTAATTCAGCATCTCTTTTATTTGCTAAAAATCCAAGAATAGCTATTACAAAAAACATAATTAAGAACTCTCCACCTATTGAAATTAGGGATGCTGCTCACACTGGGACAGGCACATTTACATAAAAGAATAATAATGCTAGTACTACTGCTCCTAAAAGTCATGCAATTGAAATGATAATTAAGTTTCTTGCAACCCTTTTTGGGTTTTTTAATAAAGCTTTAAACATATTTTTTCTCCTTTCGAATTAAATACTTTATGAGGTATTTAATTCACTATCATCATTTAATTTATTTATTTTGTTCAATAGTTTTTCTTTTTTAATATTTTTTTTTTGTTTTTTAATACTTATTACATCTTTTTTATATTCTTTATCTTCAATAGCTTTAGCTAAACGATATAGTTTATAAGTATGCGGTAGATATCATATTAATATTAGTAGCAATACTGGTAAAAATTTAATAATTAAGTTCATAATAAACCTACCTTTTTTTTGAGGTATTATTTTTGGGCTTACATGAAGGATTGAACCACTACATAACGGAACAAGGGTTATAAATGCTTGATTGCCTCAATCTTCACTACCAAAATGAGTCATACCTAATTTTGTTCATGTTAACCAAGAAGGCATATCATTTCATAGTGGAGGAATTGCACTTCATGCACTTGTTAATACAGCTATTAATATCCAACTTAAACCATTAATCATATTTCCTTGATTTTCGAGTATCTTAGAACTTTTTTTTCTAAAGTTGTTATCAATTCACTCGTCATAAATTTTGAGTTCTTTTCTGTATGATTTAGCACTTTTAGTAAACCATAAAAATGTATAACTTAGTTTATAGTCAGGTCTAGTGGGTTGTAACAATGGCTGTGATTGTGGAGTTATTATATTTTCATTACTCATTATTATCACCACTTTCTCAATATTTTTTATTTGGATCTACACCTAGAGTTTTAAGACGATGTTGTTCTTTTTTATCTAATTCTTCGATCTTTGGTTTAATAGCTTCTAAATCATTTTTGATAGGTTCAATATCTGCCAGTGAAGCAGGAGTAGATTTTTTAGCTTCTTCTGCTTTTTTTTCTTCTTCTGCTTTTTTTTCTTCTTCAAGCTCTTTTCAATAGAAACTTCTTGATTGTGGACCTTGTTTAGTATTTTTTACACCAACAAATTTTCATAATGCAGCATATATACCTGCAGCTTTGTTGTAAGTTGTTCCGCTGGGTGAAGTTGTTCCAGAGACATCTCCATAATTATTAGTATAAGTTTTAACATTACCTAAGTTAATTAACCCTTTATTACCGTCAACTTCATAATCACCTATATTTGCTTTTTGTGCTGTATATAACTTTGTATTTGTTGGTGCAGAAAAGGTATGTGTATGTTGTATAACTTGTCCCTTTTGAATACCTAGAGTTGGGTTTAAATAATCAATCAACAAAGTTAAACCTTGGTATTCCTGGGAATTATATTGTCTTTCTCAACCTAAACCTGGACTTTTACCATCAGTTCACATATATTGACCAACAACATATTTATTATTAGGGTTTTTTAATTCCTCTAATTTTGTATCTATCTCTTTTAGTTTAGTGTTTAAATCTAATAATTTACTATCTAAGTCATTTGTTAGTTTTTCATAATTATTTTCAATTGAATTACCCCAAACTCTCCCAATTGGGTTTAATACATCTGTTTCACTAGAAGTTTGAAATGTCGTTGCTTCAGATATTATTCCAGAGTCTTTAGATAGATTTATAATAGCTCTTTTTTTATTTTCGGGAGTAGTTACAATTGTGTTGCTTTCATTTCTGCCTAATAATAAGATTTCATCATATACCCCTAATTTTTGAATTTCTTCTATAGGTTCTCCATCTTCATTAGTTTTTTGTTGATACAATATTTGGTCTTCACTGTTTTGCTTCAAACCTAATTGATTTCATATCTTATCTACATTTATATTTGTATATTCATGTTCTCTTTGGACATCATCATCCATTTGCTCCATAAATTTGTCAACTTCTTTTTTTGTATAAAACATTTCTGGGTCAAGTAAAAAAGGAATATCATATTCATTACAAAAACTTAAATACAACTTTTCAATATTAGCAGCTGTTCAACTTCTTCAAGCTTGATTACCTACTAAAGCTTCTAATGAAGATAATTGATTAGTTTGTATAGAATCACTTCTACCATTGTTATAAGTTGTTTGTGTAGTTCTTATATTTTGATATACAACTGCATCGTTCATCCTCAAAAAATCTATAGCTTTAAATGTAAATTTCTTTAAATGCTCTTGAACAGAAATGTGCAAATCAATTGTAGAAAAGTTTCTTTCTAAAATATTTCCTACTCTCTCATTAGCTAATTCTTGAGCAGCAAATGCATTTTTAGTAAAAAAGTCTTGAGGATTTTTATAACCTAAAGACTTTTGATAACTAGTTAATTTATCAAATTTGTTGGCAATACTTGGTCAGTTATTATAATACTCATCTCATGAAGTACATTTTCATAAATCAAACATATTTTAACCTCCCAATATAGAACCAACATGTTTGGCTCTTTTTCTTATAGTTTTACCAACTGTATTGTTAAATGCTTTTTTACTGTTTCAAGTAGAATCTAATATTAAGTCGCTTATACTTGATGAAAATAAACCTATTCCTGTAATTCTTTTAAATGGACTTTCAATTAGTTTTCTTAATGTAGATCTATATATACTATTTAATTTCTTAGATGAGTAGTTTTTAAAACTTGATAATACTCCAGCTTTTAGTATAGTTTTAATAGTAGTTACTTTTCTAACTAATTTATTAAAGTTGATAAATACTTTTTTTAACCCAGGAGATAAAATTTTAAATAACTTATCATTACCTTGATTAAAACCTCTACCTAATTCTCAATTATCTTTATAAAACTTATTTTGATTATTAGATAGTGCAAAAGCTTCTACAATTTGTAAATTCGTAAACACGGTTACTTTACGATAATAACTTACTCTACCAGGTTGTTTTTTTCATAGATAGGGTTTTTTAAAAATTTCTAATACACCTTCTCCAGATATTCCAGTGGGGGTGAAGCTAAAACCTAATAAAAAACTGTTTGGTTGGCAAGGTATTAAATTGTTATTTTTTACTAAATGTTTAGATAATTTGCTCAAATTTGGTAAATATTTGTTAACTTTTGAAGCAATCTTACTCATGACATTAGTAAATGGTTCTAACATTTTATTAACTGCTTTTTGAATATATGTAAAAGGATTAATCTTTTTAATTGCTCCTTTTACTTTAGTTTTATAGTTTTTTAATTGATCTATAATATTTTTTTGAAATCCTGATTTAACTCTTAAGATATTTAATTGAGCAAGAGTAGAATTTCCTAAATTAGTACCTTGTAGTTTTTTAATAACTTCAATAGCTTCTAAATCGTTCATTTTAAGAAACTCTTCAATTGATGTTCCACTACTTTTTTTAAAGTATGCATCATATTTTTTTATATTCATTTTTTTAATATCTACTAATAAACCAGGTTCTATTTTATATAAAGTTTTTTGAATATCTAATAAGGCTTGTATCTCTTTTTCACTAAATTGCTTAATAGATTTTTTCATTTCGGCAGTTGATATTGCCATAATTGATTGAAGTATTTCTATATCAGTAATTTTTGTAGCAAAAGATAATACTCTTTTATCTTTTAAGATTATGTTTTTTAAAGTTAAAAATTTTTTTATCTGATAAAAGTTTTTAACTTTGTTTGTTATATTTAAGGATGATAACAGTTCATGTTCATTGACAAGTTTTAATAACTTGTCATACTTTAACGCTCTACCAAATTTTCCAACATCTGATATTCCAAATAATAGATTCATTAAAGTGTTTTCTACAGATAAGTTGTCAGTAGCATAATCATATAATTCATTAACGCCAAAGTTAATCGACGTTTGAATAATTGAACTAGTAACGGCAATCCCTAATTGACTAAAGCCTAGCGCTTCAACAGCAGCAGTTCCAATACCAGCAGTTAGTGAACCGACAGCAATAGCTAATATCTGTATAAAAAATATCTTAAGAAAATCACCTCAAAATGAAGTATTAGTATCTGTATTTTTTGATGTTATCTTTTTTTTATAAGTAACTATTTGTGTTGGTTGTAAAGTTCTAGGCATTTAATCAGCGCTTTTGCTTTCTGGAGAAGTATTTTTAGAATTTTTAAATGCTAATATATGTTCATCCATAATCACTTCACCATTGTATCATTTGTTAATTACTGTAAATATTTGTCCATAAAATGGACCTTGTGTATATACCCCTGACTGAAGCGGAGTTTCAACATAACTTGCTCAAACATATGCTGATGGTACTAATGCAATAATATCATAACCGTAATCATCAATGTCCGCTTCAACACAATAGTATTTGTTAAGTATTTGATTTATAACAATTGAAGTATTTTCTAAATCATATGACAAACTATTTAATTTTGAGTTTGCTATGATTGTTGCAATTTTTGGTGAAATTAAAAATATTGCATTTGATACTTCAAACTTGTGTTTCTTAGCTTCCTTCTCAATTTTTTTAAAGATAGATATAAAGTTTTTTTCGTTTACTTCTTCATACTCCATAAAATTTTTTACACCTTCACATATTGTTTTGAGTGCAAATGCATCATATTTTGCTGCTTCTTGTCTTTCGATAACAATCATTTTGTTCTCTGCCCAATTTGGACCAGGTATATTTTCAGGCAATATTTTAGTATAAGAGGTAAAATTTTCAGTTAATTTCATTTGTACAATTTTCTCATGAGCATTAGTTTCAACGAAACCTGTTTCTTGTTTAAAGTCTTGTTGAGTTTCTACTTCTGTCATGACAGGTACTTTTATAATGGAGTTCATTTGTCCTCCATCTTGCTTTAATTCATTTGGAAATAAAGCAGCTAATTTCGATAAACCTAAGACATTTTCATGTCTTCAATTTTCGGATCAATATTCTTTTATTTGGTCAATTGTAAATGCCATATATTTTAACTCCTTCTTTTAAGTACAGCGGTGGTAAATCCTAAACTGCTTTTTGTTGAATCTTCATATTTTTGTTTTGGTTCTATATTTGGTGGTGGTGTAGAAATATTAGCCGTTTTTGTAAGCAGATTTTTCAGTTTTTGAACCTCTTCTTTTAAAGCTTTAACTTCATCATTATTTGAGATTGGTTCTTTTTTTTCTTCTATTTTGTTTTCTTCTATTGGATTTGTTTCTTCAAATTCTATTTCTTCAAATTCAAAACTACCATCTTCTTTTACTATTTCTGTACCATCTTCAGATAGTTTAATAACCCTTCTTTTCATACATACCTCCTTATAGCAATATGAGTGATTTAATACATAGCATAATTATTTATTTTGTCAATACCCCCACTTTTTTATGTTCTAATAATTTTTCAATAACGGGTAAACTACTTTTTTGACCTGGAAATCATCTAGCAAAAAAGTAACCTTTAATATAAATGACATCACCCTCTTTATACCTTTTAAGTTGTTTCATGATATTTGGTCTTCTTTCGTAAATAAAACAAAAACTATTAGATCATTTAACTCTAACTTCTAAAATTTCTTCTTCAATACCTTCATTTAAATTTAACTTTAAATTAATAGCATTAACTTTAACAATAGCTTCTAATATTGCATGTAATTGATTTTTATCTATTTTTTTTATCGCCATATGTAATTTTACTCCAATCAAATTTTTCAACTGTTAAACTTTTTTTTTCTTCACAAAAATGAGAATTTAAAACTGCTTCTGCATGAATTCAATGCTCATTTTTTTTACCATGTTTTAGTATTGCCTTTGATATATCTTCCTTATCTTTATGATGTGGCAAATGACCACAAAATTTAAACTTAAAATAATATCTTAATAACCCAATTAATTCTCTAGTAGCTTTAACTTCTTTATGTTTTTCAATTCCTTGGTGAAGTAACTCAACTGCTACGGTTTTAATCTCAATATTATCTAAATAAAAGTTACTCATTTTTTCTTTTATCCATAGTTTTATTAATTCAAAGGCTTCTATTGGATTAGTACAATAAAGTTGATCATGTCATTTTTTAGGATAGTTGTAATTATACGTTCTTAAGACAATGCCAGTAGTTCCCATGCCGGAAGGATCAATACCAATAGATATGTATGGTATTTTATTTTTCATTTATTATCACCTCAATAAAAGTTTAATATACAAAAAAATAAAAATTATTTTGATAGTTAAATATGTCTAAATTAGTTAAATATGTCTAAATTAGTTAAGTATGTTATATAGTTAGGTTTGTTAACATTAGTTAACCAAAAACCTAGGTTTATTTTTTTTGTTAAGAGTTTGTGAGAAACACAAAAATAACTTTTATAAAAAGCCTATTAGATTTGTTATTAGTTTGTTTTAAACTTTATCCTACAAAATATTAAAACTGTATACCCTTATTTTATTCTTTGCATACTATTCAGTTTAGGAAGTATTTTTATCATGTGTTTTATTTTTATCATGTGTTTTATCTTTATCATCATTTTTTTCTAAAATGAAACCATCATTTAATCAATCATATTCTGTTAAAGTAACTTTATTATTTTCTTGTCCTTTTTGTGCATTTACTAGATCTACATGTTCTTTTCTTTTATTAATTTCAAACTGTAACTTTAAAATGCGTTGTTCATTTTCTTTTATTATCTCTTTAAAACTAGAGTTAACAAAGTTAAATAATTCAACGTACTCAGCATATTTCTTTAAAGCTTTCTCTTCTATAATTTCACCATTTTTAGCATCTATTCATCTAAAGTGTTGTTTTCAACTTAATTTGACACCACAAGCGTATCAGTTACTCAAGTTAATTTTATGATTATAAAAGTTTAAATTTTTTGCTTGATAAATTAATTTTCCACTTTTTTTTGTTAAGATTTCGCCATAATCATCTTCATAATCTACTTCTTTTTGACCTTTCGGAAAATAGCATTCTAGTATTCTATTATTTTTTTTATCAGGAATTCAACATAAGATAGAGTTACTATCTTTTTTATGTTGTCATGACTGTATTCAATTGTTATCGATCATTATATTTGAAAGGGATTTGGCAGCATTAAATTGGTTTATTGTTTTTTCAGAAGCAATACCTAAAATCTCTTTTAGATTTTTAATTAACACTTTAGCATTAGTTTCTGAAAGAGCTGTATTTAATACATTTCTACTTGGTATATCTTTAAATTCGATTCCACACTCGTCAATCCTATTAAACAAGATTTTTAAATATCTCATCTGGTTTTCTGTTGCTCATTTAATATTTGTCATAATTTATCACCTTTCTTTATTTGTTACTTCATTTTTTTTAATATTTTAATAGTTTCTTTTATTTCACTTGCTATTTCCTCCACGTATTTTTTTAATCCTTCATCCTCTATTTCACAAAGAATAGGTAGCTCCCTTAATTCCCGTTCTAATATTCCTATTACTTTTTCCATAATGCTCCCTAATTTAACAAGAACTTAAAGACTCTAGTTGTTTGTTTTTCCATTTTTTCCACAATGTTATATATGCTTTTATTAATACTTTCTATAATCTTTAGATAACAACATTTGCAAAAGTTACTTTTTCTAGACCCATTAGATAATATTAATCAAAAATGATATACACCTTTTACTCCACAACCAACACAAAACTCATCATTTGTATTTGGTGATACTTCAATTTTTATCATTAAAAATCCTCCAATATTTCTCTTAATTCTTCTTTATGATTCTCAAAATGATTTAAAATAGCTATATTATTATTTGGTAAAGATTGTATACAAACACTGCAATAATCTCATACCAGCTCACCTTTTTGGTCTAACATTTTATCTTCATCTAATCTTTCATCTACTCTTTTTAATACGTTTCTTAAATAACGACGTATTTTAATTTTTTGTGTCTCCATTATTTATTCTCCTCATTTATTTTAATTTTGTATCATCCGGCCCTACCAGTTTTAGCGGTTTTATAGCAACTAGAAATAATAGATCTAAACTTATTTTGATATTTAGAATCGTTTTTAGTTACCTTGTAATAACTTTGGATTGCTTCGGATATATTGTCATAGACACCCTCGAATTTGTCATTACGGCCATATTTAGCATACATTTTCTACCCTCCTTTTACCGTTTTCTACTCCTTCAACTAAGGTTTCTAAGAAAGTTGAAGAAGTAGAAAAAGATAAAAAGTCTCTATATATAAAGCAAATAAAAAAACCTTTATATAAAAGGTTTTTTTCTATTATTTAATTTCCTACTTCTTTACAACTTACTCTAAATGCAAACATATTATTTAATTAAGTATATTAAACTTGAAACTTAATGAATTGCTCAAAATCTGATTTTAAATCTCTATATGTTAAACAATCATTTATTAATTGGACTTGTTCTTCTGTTAGCTCAAATAATTTATAAAAAAATCTTTGATTATCAGTAAGAGAAATGCCATCCTCTTCAATAACGTGTTCAGGAACTAAGCAATGTGGAATAATTTTTTTATTTAATACATTATTTATAAAATATTTAAAATATGGTCTATATTCTCCCCTACCTGGTCCTAAATTAATTACACCAATTGCATATTTTGGGTCAACCACAAAAAAACTAAGAAGTACTTTTTTAGTATTGTTATCTATAAAATTCGCTATAGTTTTATTAGTTAGTAAAAATGATTTTCTATCTAATTTTGATACCTTAAAGAACTTAAAAAAAGTATTATTTACAACATTATGAAAATAGAAATCTACAAATTTATAATTTTGTTCTTCTATCATTTTTAAGGGTATGATAATAACTTTTTCACTGTCATTTAACTTAAAATTAATTTTAGAACTTTCAACAAATTCATATAAACTTTCAAAAGTTCTCTTACTAAATATATAATCATACATTTCAAATATTACATAACTAATAATGTTTAATATAGTACTTTTAATATGGTCATCAATTTCTTCAACTAAAACATCAATAGCTCTAAATTTTTTTAGTTCTCCAACAAAGGAAAACTTAAATTCTCCATTTAGTATTGTAATCAAAAAATAGAAATACTTTAAAAACAATAACTCCTTACTAGTTAACTTAATTTGTTCATCTCCATTTTTTATTCTTTTTTCAATAATAGCTTTTGCTACTTTTGATATTTGATTATATTGTTTCAAAATTTGATTTGAGTCAAAGTTACTAAATTTATCAAAAATTATTTTTATAAAAGACTCATTAACAACACTAATTTCTTCAACTGTATCAGTGGCAAAATCTATATAATTAAAATAAAAAGTGCCATCTTTTTTTCTACTTATTCAGCTATCCAAGAACTCAGTTGGCAGTATTAAATTTTTTTTCATCACTTTATTAGACACAAATCATTCCTCTTATTTATCTTTATCTATTAATTCCAATTGCTTACTAGCGGAAATATCAGTAACTGTTATAATGGTATTATATTTTTTATCTATAACAGCATATAAATTTTTAACAGGTATTTTAATATAAATAGTTTTACTTGTTTCAAATTGGTATTCTGATTTTTCAATTAAATTCATTATCTTATCTTTAATTTCAAACTCATCATTTTCTTTAATATTTAATCTTTGTTTTATTCTATGAATTGAATGTGTTGAAAAACCATACTTATGTTTGTAATAATAGCCCATAAAACTCCTATCAATTTTATAAAAAATGCTAAAACAAGTTTTAGCATTATATATAATTATATACCTTTATGAGTAAACTTACTCATTATTGTCTTTTTTATCTTTCTTCTCTTTTTTACCATCGATTCTTTCTTTTCTTTTTCTTATAAACTCATTCACTTCTTCTTCAGGTTCATATATTGAACTATCCATTTCGTATGATTGACCTTGCATTGCTGATGATATATATTTTTCATATTCTTGCATTGCTTTCATCACTTTTTCCTTGTCACGTTTTGGATTAATAACAACAATAAACACTGAGAAGCCAATTATAACTACAGAGACTATAAAGAAAATTCAAAATAGCGCTTTAATAGCTCCATATGGTAATTCATTATTTAAAGAATTATTCATGTTATTAATTGCATCTTTATTATCGTTATATCATTTTAAAAGATCATCAACATTATTAATTCCCATAACATTAACACCTAAAACACTTGCAATTGAAGCTGTTGTTATTGATGCATCTCCAAATGCGTACTTAAAAATATTTCATAAATTATAACAAGTAGAAAACACTACTATCACAAGAACAATTAACATTATATAAGAAAAAGTGAATTGATCTCTATAATTTTTAGGAGGAGTTACGAGATAATATATAACAGATGTACATATAAGAATTAAAAATACTAAATTAAACATACCTGCTAAAGATAATAATGGAGTAATTAAAAATGAGTAAGACAGTGTTCATTTAAAATCTGTATATGTTTTATTGTACTTTTCAATAAAATCATCTTTGAAACCTCAACTTTTAAACTGATCAACAGAGTCAATAGTTTTTGAACCAATGTTAAGCAATAGAGACAAAACGATGAAAGATATTACAAATGTAAGTACAAAACCAATTAAAATATGCTTTATTAACTTCATGTACTTTGGTTTGTAATTATAAGGATAAAATCTTTGATCTTGGAAAGGATGTGGTTTTACATTATTATGATTGAATCCAGCACTTTTAAAATTATCTTCATTTCCAGTATTTGGTTTTTCTTTTTCTTTATCAACTATTTCGGGTTCAACCTCGATTTTATTACTAAATTGCTCTCTAACTTCTTTTGGTATAAATGCTAATTCTTTAATTAACTTTTCATCAAAATCTTCAACTCTATTTAAAACATCTCTTTCTACATTAAAATTATTAAAACAGAATGTTTGATAGAATACTAAATCAGATAATATATCTTCTAAAGTTTTATTATCTGGTTTTTCAAACTTAATTTTTTGTTTAAATAGATTAACCAATCCTTTACCAAAAACATGACTTCATTTAATATTATTAAATGATGAATTATCATCTATTTCCAGCTTCAGTAAGTCGTTAACTAATGTTATTAATTGTTCTCTTAGGCTATCATTTTCTAGACTTCGTACCTTTATTTCTTCAGATTTAAATGAATTAGCTAAATTTTTTACTAAATCTTCATATATTTTATTCGCTTCCACTTTATATTCCTTCTTACTTATTTATTGATTATTTAAATATTTGTAATAATTTAAATTCTGGAATTATTTTATTATCAAATTGACCATTTTTTAAATTTTTTTCCAAATAATATAACGTATTAATTTTATCATTAATTAACTCTAACTTATCTAATTTTTTACTTGTAATTATTTTATATCTATATGGATTAATATTCAACTTTGAAATTATTTCATTATCATTTAAATTACTCTCCTTACAAATGATTATATTTCTGATTGTAATATATGTATTAGAAACCAATGCAATAAAACCAAAAATGTCATTATTAGACTCTATATATAATCTATATTTATTTATAAAATCATTTACATCATTAGCAAGAATAGAATCTAATAAACCAAAAATGTCAAAATTCATGTATTTATTAACTATAGTCTTTATTAAATTAATGTTTATATGTGTATTATAATTAATTAATTTTTCCACTTCATTTACAAATATACCCATATCATTTGGTAAATAAGATAGTAAATAATCAATAGCCAAATCATCATATGAAATATTTAATGTTTCTAATCTTTTGACTAAAAGTTGTTTTTTTTCATCTTCAGAAGGCGCTTTAATTTCTATTACTTTAGATCTATTCTCAACTTCTTTTGATATTTTAAGTCTCTTAGAATAATTATCATTATTTAGAGCTAGTATTAATATAATATTATCATTAATTATATTTAGTAATTTCATAAACCCATCTATATCAAAGGAACTATGTAGCTTTATTTTTTTTTCTGTTAAAAATCAACATTCATCAATAATAATAATTTTCTTACTACTGAATATTGATAATGTAACACATTCCTCATATATACTTGATAAATTGCTATCTATTAATGAGTATTTATGTATCTCATAGGTATCTTTTTCCAACAATTTATTGATTATTTTGCTTATTTGTTTATTTAATAAATAACTATCTTTTGAATAAACTAAGTACATATTTTCACCTTTTACTATTAATAATTTAACATTTTAAGGTCAAAATAGTAATAAAAATGCACTTTTTTTTTGAAATTTAAACAAAATTATTATATACTTATTTTGTAAACTATTTAACTAAAAGGAGAATAAAATGGCAAATATTAAGTCACAAGAGAAAAGAATTCTTACCAATGAAAAGTCAAGAATTGCAAATAAGGCATTTAGAAGTAAAGTAAAAACAGCTATCAAAAAAGCAATGGTAGCAAAAAATGATAATTTAGAAAATAAAGAACAATTAGTTAATGAAGCGGTTAGTTTGCTTGATAAATCAATAATCAAAGGTATTTTCAAAGCTAACAAAGCAGCAAGAGAAAAATCAAGATTAATGAGATAATTTAATATAAAACCTTGTATTTTTAAAACGAGGTTTTTTTTATCTTTTTTGTACTTTTAGTATTTATATTATATTCATAATTATTAATACTATTTGTTGTAAATATCTGACATTTATTATTCTTAAGTGTTTCTATTGTCTCATCACTTGGAAAATTCTTATACTTTTCATGTTTACTGCTTATATAGCAAGATTTTGGTTTTATAGTGTTGATAAATTCATTAGAGCTACTTGTTTTGCTACCGTGGTGACCAACTTGTAAGAAATCAATACCACCTTCTATAGATTTTAAAAAATCATTATTTAACAATAATCTACTCTCACTTTTTTTTGTACTGTCGCCCATAAATAAGATCTTTGTATTATTTATATTTAATAAGGAAACAATAGAATTATCGTTTTCATCCTTGTTGCCTAATTCAACAAAATTTAATATTTCAATATTTTTATAATTAATATAAGTATCAACATTATCGTTATAATATATTTTATTTATCTTGTATAACTCTTGTATTTTTTTAAGCTGATTATAATGATCTAAATGATTATGGCTTATAAAAACTAAATCAATTTTTCTAATACCCTTATATTCTAAAAAGTTTTTATAAATAGTCTCTGAATAACCATAACCCGCACCAGCATCAAATATAATATTTGTATTATTTTTCTTTAATAAAAAACTATTACCATTTCCAACATTAAGCATAGTAATACTATTAGTTCAATAATTTACTTGATTGTATTGAATAATACTAACAGAACTAAAAACATACATTATAAAAGTAATTATTTTTTTCTTATTACAATAAGTACTTGAGAATTGCATAAACCTTAAGCTAATGTAGTAAATAATTAATATACTTATCGTAATATTTCCTACTAATATTGATATATTTATATATTTCAAAACTGTTGTTAGATTTAATATTACATCATATATAAAATTAGATATTATTTGAAAAAAAGGTAAAAAGAATACAAAAATAAATGAAATTGAAATAATAGGAAATAAAAATAACTCGAATAAAGAAGAAAAAATAAGAAACTTGTAATTGAAATAAACTTGTAAAGGTAGTATTAAAGAATTCAATAATAAATAATTATAAAAATAGTGTTTTTTCTTTTTATATTTATTATCAAAAAAATTTATGAAGAATACTAAGAATAAAATACTATATAAAAAACCAATACTATATATATAAAAAGGATTAATTCACAATAAAATAATTCATTGTAAGCTTTGAGAATTTCACCCAGATAAATTATTAAATTTAAGCTGTTTTAAAAAGCGAAATAATACTCCAGTAATTGACTTAGTAATGAATAATTTAAAACCTAAAATATAATTATAGAATAAAATAAAAACTAAGAATATGATCTTTACAGTCTTGTAATAATTTTTACTTCTAAATAATTTCTTATCAAAGATTCTATCTAATATATATAAATTCATACCACCAAAATTAACCAAGTGAGGGATACCAAGTTCAATTAAATTTTTATATATAAGATCATTTTTTTTATTTTGAAATAACATTAAATTAACTAATTTATTTCCACTGTTCATAAAGTTTATAAAATAATACCTTAAATTATTTGTACCACGCTTATTAATAGATGTATTTATCAACTCAAATTTAATATTAGACTTTAAGAGATATTCATTAAAATCAAAACCTCATTTAACATAGGTTTTATCTATATTAAATAACTCCCCTTTCAAATATACATACTCCCCTACTGAGTAATTAGACCCCCCTACTTTTATGTAATATTTGACAAACAGTCTTTTTACTATAATATATTGTTCATTTACTTCAACTACATTGAATATCCCTTCATTTGTAACTGTTATTGCAATATAATAAAATATTAGAAATACTAGCTGAAATGTTAATAGTAATATCAATAACTTTCATGATGATTTCATATCAACAAAATAAATAATTCAAGTTATTAAATAAATACTTAATATAGATCAAATATTAGATAAATTAACTGATATAACACTTATAACAAAAAAGACAAATGTAATTATTAATAACCTTTTCTTAATATACAATGAGAGGCAAAGCAACCTTAATAAATTCTAAAACATCATTGTCTTTTTTATATATTTCATTGAGCTTTTCATAGCAATCATCTAAACTAATATTATTATCATTAAGTATATTAACAAACTTAGTAGAGATATTTATTCTTAAATTATATTTTACAAAGAAGTTGTTAGATAAAAATAATCGATTATACTTTTTTGTCATTTCATTTCTATTTGGTAGAATAATTATTATGCCTTTTTTATAAAAATCTTTATCATTTTCAATTTCAAAGTTATTAAGAATATATTCAACATTAGTAATTTTTAAGAACTTTTTTACACTTGTAGTTTTATTTTCTTTAGTTTTTAATATTTTATTAGGTACTAGTTCATTATTATTTAATTCAAGGTTATATTTCACGCTAAAAGAAACATAATCATTAAACGCTTCTGTATTTTGTTCATTATTATTTTTGGAATTAAATTGAGATATAAATACATAAATACCAATACCAACTAAAAAACTAATCACAAATATTATTGAGTATTGTTTTCATTTCATTTAACCACCCTTTATTAAATCGACAAATAAAAAAAAAAAAAAAATCACATGGGTGATTAATAAATTTCTTCGATAAATTGAATTGAACTTTCTAATAATTCAAAATCTCTTATCACTTTCTTAACAAAGTTTTTTTTGAAACCTTTATAACTTTTAATTCATGTGTAATTTAAAAGCGCTATGGATAAATCATATTTACCTTCTAAATATCTACTTTTAGTTACATAGAAATCTTTATCAATACCAAACTCTTTAAAGTCTTTTTGTTTAATTGTAGTTAATTTATCTATTAACTTTGGAGATAAAAACATTGGACCCCTGATATCATTTGGTTTTGTATTTACATTATACATTTTATTAAACAATATTGATTCTGTCTGAAAATTCTTATTAAGCATTTTTCCTTTTGTAATTTTTATTCCGTCAAATGTACTATCAAATTTTGTATTTTCATAGACTAATTCATCTTCTGATAAATAGTAAGTTTTTGTTTCAGTTTTTCCTTGTGAATTATTAGTTTTTACAATTATTTCAACAGGATGGAAAATTGTAAATTTTAGTTTATGATCTTTTATCGTAAAAAATAAGCTATTAGGTTGTGTTTGCTCTTGAGTACCTATTTTTTTAAATCTAAAAAGTTTTTTATCATCATATTTAAATTGCATAAATTTTGAGTTAAACTCAAATTCAATACCCTTAGATTTGTTTACGTTATTAATATTAATTAAACTAAAATAGTAATTATATATATCTTTTGTTTTATTATTATCAAACTGATATTCAGAGATACTTCTAGTTATATTTCGTTGTGAAGGACTTGCAAAATTAAAAAAAATTGCTCCTATTCCTGTCAATATACCAATTATAAAAATTACAATACCAATATAAATACTTTTATTAAATTCTTGACCAACATAACCATCAGATATAGAGGAAATAATAATTACTATAGTACCAATTATTAATAGTGCAATCATACCTATCATAAAAAAAATATTGAACCAAAACTTTTTCTTAGCCTTGTCTAATAGGGACACAAATTTTTTATCGCTTATAAATAAATCGTCTATTTTTTTCTCAAGTTCTAATTTAAACATTTAAACTAAAACTTAATTTTAACATCTTCTCTATCAAATGAACTAATTTCAAAAAATGGTAAATAAACGAACTTTAATTGATTAGCTGCTAAATTATTTGGATAACTACTAATAGATTGATTAAATTGACTAACATTAGAATTATAAATTCTTCTTGATGCTGATATATTTTCTTCAATATTTGTTGATTCTTTCATTAGACTACCAATTAAATCATTAGATTTTAAATTGGCATAATTTTCTACTTGAACTTGTATTTTTCTAGCTATGTCATTTAATTGTGATGCATTTTTCATCATTTGACCAACACCACCACCTGTACGCATGCTTGTTAATGTTGTTTGCATTTCTTTTTCAAATTTAATACTTTCAGATACTGAATCAATTAATTTTATCAAAGTATCACGTCTTCTTTTTAATTGAACATCAATACCAGCTTCTGCTTCATTTACTTTAATTTTCATTCTTTTAAGTGCATTTAGATTAGCAACATGAATTATTAACGGAATTAGCGTTAAGCAAATAATAATTCAAAATAAAACTCCAAATATATTTTGTTTAGGTCTTTGACCAACTTCTTGATTTGGATTAATTGTATTATGATCCATCTTTCGTTTCTCCTATAATTATTATTATATTATAAATATATTAATAAATACAAAAAAAATAGCATAAGCTATTTTTTCTTGCATTCACAATTACAGTTACAATTTGAATTACCGTCTTTAGTACCACAATTACATTCTTTTTTATTGTTTTCCATACACTCACCTCTTTTAATACTATATTTATAATAACAAATAAGTTTATAAAATACAAGTGAAAATATATTATAAAAAATAAAAACTTAAAAATACATTTATAGTTTACTAGACTTATTAGTTAATTTATATTATAATTATAATAAGTAAATGAGGTGAAGTAATGAAGAAAAGCTCAGATAAAGTAACAAGTGATAAAGTTGCTAAAGAGGCATCTGAAGTACTCAAAGATAAAAAAGCAAGTAAAAAAATGAAAAGTGTAGCCGGAAGTGCGTTATCACAAGCTAAAAGTAAAAAAAATAAATAAAATATATTAAAATATCCTAGTAAAAATAAATTACTAGGATATTTTTAATCTTTATCAATTCTATTTGTCAAAAAATCATAAAAACTTGAGTTAATAAATAATTTATCGCAATCTTTTTGATGAAGTTTAGTTACTATATCATCTAATAGGTTATTTTCAACTTTACTAACTCAATATGGATCAGTTAATAAAGGTCTACCAATAGCTACTAAATCAGAGTTTAACAATGCATTATTAATATCTTTCATACTTCTAATTGAACCAACTGATACAAGCATAGTTCTACCATTTATTTTTTTATAAATATAATCTACCATACTTTTTTGAGAATACTTTACTGATCTTGAATGTAAATTATACTTTGTTAATGAAAGATGTATGTAATCAATATGTTTTTCTGAAAGTTTATCAACTAAGAATAAAGTGTCTTCAAATTTTATACCTGGTTCTTCATATTCTTCTGGAGATAATCTATAACCAATAATAAATTCTTTTTTTGTATTTTCTTTTATGGTTTTAATAATTTCATTTACTAATAGATCAATAAAATGAAATCTTTTTTCAATACTTCCACCAAATTCATCATTTCTTCTATTAGAATGCGGAGAAAAGAATTGTTGAATTAGATAAGTGTTCGCTCCATGTATTTCAATACCATCAAAACCAGCTTTAATAGCTCTAATTGTAGCCGCTTTAAAATCATTGATTAATTGATAAACTTGATCTATTTGTAATTCTCTTGGTATTTGTGCATTCTCTCTGATTGAAGGTATATCACTAGCTGAAACTGGTTGTTTACCACCTAAAACAATATGTTTGTCATTCTACCTGCATGAAATAATTGGATAATTGATTTTGCTCCTTGTTTTTGTATCCGACTACTTAATTTACTTAATGAACTAATCATTTTATCCTGTGATATACTTAATTCACCCTCTCAACCCTTGGCTTCATCATTAATATATGCAGCAGCTGTAATAACAGCTGCCACTTCAGTCGATCTTAATCCATAATAATCAATCTCATTTTGAGTTACTTCACCATCACAAAAACTCATTTTATTTGTCATAGGAGCCATTATATATCGATTCTTTAGTTTAACTCCATTTCTTAAAACTATTTTTTCTCTTGTTTTTTTCATTTATTTATCCTTATATTTTTTTATTTATTCTATTTATTTTAACACTCTTTTAAGTTAAAAAAATAGAGTTTCAAAACTCTATATTAATAATTAATTTAATTCATAATCAAATGTATAGTACCAATTATTATTAAATCTTGGTTTTATAAGTATTATTAAATTCATTTTTTTGTAGATAAAGTAATTATTTAGTTATATATTAATAAAGATATATTAAACCTATTTTAAATTCTTTAAAAAATATTATTCCTGTATTATTACATTCATAATCGAATTAATTATCAAATGTATAACCAAAATATAATCAAAAACTATAAAAATTATTTTCTAAGAAACTAATAATTGTCACCTAACCATTTGTTATAAACTTAGCTATTTTATTAGAATTTAAATCATCTTTTGAATTAACATTCATTGATACAACTAACTATCGTAATCAATTATTTATAAATCTTAAGTAAAACTGTTAAATTATTAAAACCTAAAATAATAATAATAATAATAATAATAATAATAATAATAATATGTATTAACATAATCTTAGTTTATTTAAACCTTAAAATTTTCATACACCTTTATATTTTTCATCACTTACAAACAAATCAAATGTATTTTTATTATCAAATTAAATTAAAACAAACATGGATTAATTAATTTAATATACTAACTACTCCAGAACCACCATATTTAGCAACTATTTAGTAATTATCTTAACCAATTTAACAATTTAATGGATATCGAATTATAAAGTTGTACGAATAATGTAGTAAGGATTTTGGTTAAGTATGGTTATTTACAGACTCTTTTATAATACTGCTTGTTTTAATTGTATAAAATATAATAATTATATTTTCTAAAAAAACTTATATAATCAATATTTTTAATATTGAATCACAAATACTATCTTCATATTTTATTTTATAAAATTAAAATCGAATTAGATATAATTCCATCAACGTTTATACTAAATGGGTAAACTCAAAACCTTATATCAATCTTATTTTATTAAGCTTTAAATAAATTTAATTATTTTAAATAATCACCTTATTATGCCTCGTTAATATGAATTATATTAATAATATTTTGTATTTTATATAATAATAATGAATAACTAATTAGAATTTTTAACTAGTTTTTTGCCATATTTAATAAAGTATTTAATTCACTAATGTATGTTTTACCAAAAGTCTCTTCTGCTTTATGCGTAAAATAAGAAATCATTTTATTAAACTCCATATTATCTATAGTTGAATAAAACCTATATTTTAATCTGCATTGCTTTTAGGTTTAAATGTATTACTAGTAGTTACTTTATTCAATAGATCTTTTACTTAATAAACAAATCCATTATATTTTATACTACATTGGGTACTTTTACTGCTGTTGGTTTTGGGGTTAAAACATTGAAAGTATTTCATTTATATTGTAGTTTAGATTTTCATGCCTAGCTACTTATATCAATTTACTAATAGTTTATCACCATTAAACATACAATTTTGATTATCAGTATATTTTTTTACCACACGAAATATCACTAATTATAGTAGAATTTACTATTAACAAGGTTGTAAATAATTGTATTACTTTTTTCATAATACTCCCTCAATCTACAGATATGCTTAATTAAATAATATTTGTATAAATTATTTTTTTTAAAATAACTCAATCATTTGTTCAGTTAAAATTATAAAAACAACTTATAGTATTAATTAATAAATATAATTTAATAATTAATTTAAGTTGTTCTGTATATATTGATTATAGTTTTAAACAAAATATTATAATTAATAATTTTTAATAACTGGTACATAACCACCAGTCTGATGGTACATAAAATCTGTTCTAAAATTGATATTCAAGTAATCAAACTTAATATTAACATCATAATAATTAATACCGGTTAATATAGGACTTTCTAATCCTAATTGTTCTCGATAAAGTAATGGTGAAGTATAAATTCGTTTGTCATTTATTACTAATGAATAGTCGTTTTGATTACCGCCTTCTAATAATAATTTTCTTTTCGAAATCACATCACTATTGTTTAGATTTAATGAAAATAAATTATTTAAATCACTCATTTTTTTTGAAACTTTTGCAAAATCTCAAAAGAAACTATTTTCTTTTTTAACTGTGAAAAGTGTTTGTTTATTATCAGTTGTATTTTCCCCAAATTTCATATCAAATATTTCATTAAATTTAACTATGCCTTGTTTTACATTATCTCTTATTGCTTTAAATGTATTATCTGTTTCAACTAAACTTGAGAAATTATTATTAATATCTATAGCTTCACCATAACCTAGTTTAAATTCATCCATATCTTTTTTAAATGTATCTCCGATAGAAAGTTGTATATTATTTAACGGAATAAATTTAACAGCTGATAGTTTATTTAAATTTGTTTTTATATTTTGATATCCATCTGTTTCTGAAGTTAAATCTTCATTAGTCTCCACACTTTGGATGAATTCAGATGATCATTTTTTTAGGTTTTCTAATAAATATTTATTTAACTCTGAATCATTAGTTTTTTCATCCTTTATAAATATATATTTCATTAAATCCTCACCATTTTTAAAACTACTATCACTTCATCCTTTTTGCTCATTATTTCAAGAATAATTAGAAACTGTAGGATTTATTTTATAATCTCAAACATTATCTTCTTTTAGTTCCTCGATATTATACAATGGTAAGTTATTATTTTCAACTTTTTTGTTTTCAAACTTAAAGAAACCGGCTAAATCTTTACCTATAGATGCGTTTAATGAATCATTTAATGATTTAATTATGTCAGTTTTATCATTACTTAACATACTATTTACATTTTCTTTTATTGTACTAAAACTATTAATTAATTTATTTGACTCATCGACACCTTTTATATAACCAGTTGTATCAACATTTTTTAGGTATGCTCATTTTATAGAACTTGACTGATCCATAATAAATTTAGCTAAACCAGGATATGACGTAAGTGTATAATCTAATGATGACTTAACATCAAAGTTTGAAATTGCTGAATTATCACTTGAATTATAGTGAATTGAAAAGTTAAAGTTAGCACTTGAACTTATGATATAACCTTTTTTAGTTTCATTATTTGTTTCAGTAGTTGTTGTATCTAATACTGATATTTTTGAGGTACTCTCACCAGAATCAGCAAGTGAGTTTTCTATTGTTATAATATCAGTTACACCATTTAATAAAATATCATACTCTGTTTTACTTTTTAAAGCATTTATTTCAGATTTAATTTTATCAAAACCTACTTTAAATTTTAAATCATTAAAGTAATTAGTGGCATTGGCTTGGTCCTTTTTAAATATATCAGACAAGTTTGCGTTTTTAACCTCTCCAGCTTGATAATTATCAAAGTAACTTGCAATTTTTTCTTGTTTAAAAAATTTAAATTTACTTGTTAAACTTTCATCCTCTTGTTGAAATCAATTTTTTGATTCAATACTTATATTTTTATTGATAATATCAGTAACTTCTTTTTTAAATAAAGTAAATACTTGATCATAAGTATCTGTTTCATTTGGTGTTGGATCTACATTATTTGATCCATTATCATTGGTTTCACTATTACCACATGCTATAACACTAGTTGATAAAGTTGCTGTTAATGATAATGTAGCTAAAATTGATATTAGTTTTTTCATACTTCTTCCTCCTACATATCTAAATTATAACTATATTTAAAAAAAGTATTTTAAATTTAAAAAAGTTTTACAAAAGTGTAAAATATTTTTATATTTAAATTACCATTTGTTTTAAAAATAAATTATGATATATTAATAATTTATACTCATAATAATTAATGTTGATAACATGGTTTTAAAAATGATTTAATTACTAAACCATAAGCTATAAGTATAAAGATGCAGATATTAGTAATGAATTAACAAATATGTATCAACCAGTCATTAATGATATTGCTATTTAAATTTCAATAATGCAATTAGAATAATTGAATATAAAATTATGAATATACTACAATTGCAATTAAAGAAAATGTTGATGATAAGAATACTGAGAAGATTATTTAATTTATTTAATTTAATAAATACAAAAATTCTCATTTATTCCATAAAAACTTTTTAATTAATAAGAAATAAGTCTGTTATTACATAATTTACAATAACTCATAAATGATATATAAATAAATACTATAGCAATGCTAGTAATTGAAATTAGGAAATATTAGCAGACTATTTATTAATATCAATATAATCAATAAAATAAATCACATGAACCAAATTATCTTTTGCATTATATTAGCAATATCTTAATTAATAAAATTAACAATAAATTGATCAAATCTGTAAACAGGTGCAATATTTTAATCATTTTAAAATTACTTTAAATACTTATTTTGAAATTATTTGAAGTATTATCATTAAATCAAAAATTTTAATTACCTAATAACTTATTTAACTTAATCTGATATATATAATAAATGTTTTAAAAAAAAAATCTTCATACAATTATGTTTGAAGATTTATTTTTTTAAATGTAATAATATATTATATCTTTTGTCCTTTAAATTGTAACCCTGACATTAATATTATTGAAGCTAAATTTAATGGTAGAAATACAGATATTAAACTTAAAGAAATAATCGCTTCTTTATCAGAAGATTGTGCTTTTGATCCTCCAACTAATAAAAATATTCCAAATATTAAAATTAACACTCCTAATACAATCATTGTATAGTTTGCTTTTGTATTCAATTTATCAACTTTAATAAAGTTAAGTATTAAAATAAATAACGAAAACAACATACCAATGGCTGCAAGAACTATATAAATTAGTAACCAAATGTAGATTTGATTATCTTTTGATGGAAATTTATTTCCTTGAAAAAAAGTATAATACTTATAACCAAAATCATCGCTTAAAGTTAGAATTAACAATGAAGTAATTAATGTTAATAAAAAACTAAAAAATAATACTATTCATGATACTTTCATAAATAGCCCCTTTCTAATAATTCCAATAATAATTATACACTATTAAAGGAAAATCAATTAAATTATCTTAATGAGTTTGCTTTATATTCACTAATCCCAGTTCAGATAGATATTGAAGTTAAAAATAAATAACCTATATTAATAAAAACAAGTAATAATATTGGACCCAATTTATCACCACTGTTCATTCCACCTATGTTTAAAGAACCAGCAATCAAAAGCATTAAACCACTGAAAAATGCAATAAATACAAATAATGCAGCTCCCATTATTGCATATTTATTATAAGTTGTATTTTCATAAAAATAACCCATAACTAAAACAAATATAGAGATAATTGCAACTATAGTAGACATTGAGATTGACAGTTTTAATCAAATAAGTATATTACTTGATGTAGATGGAAATGAAGTTCCTTGAAAGTATGAGTAAAGTAATGTTGATTTATACTTCATATCAGGCAATGTATATGCCAATACAGAGATAATTAAGAACATTATTGATGATATCAACATTAACAATCAAGTTTTTTTCATGAGTTATTCCTTTCTTATATTATAGTTTCAATACATTATTGATTTTAACAAATATATTGTAATATTTATTTATTATTATTAATTTTTTTTATAATAGCATTGTATTGAATCATATAATTATCGTACTTATCTTTTTCTAATAATAATTTTTCTTTACTTGCTTTTTTAATAAAGTTTTCATTATTTAATATACTTTCACTTCTTTTAATTTCAGATTCTAATTTTGATTTTGTTTCTAATAAGTTTTTATAAACTTCTTCTTTATCTATAAAATTTGAATTTTCAATTTCTAAAAAGTAGTCAAGTATTGCAATACTAGTTAACTCAGTTGAATAAATCTTGTCCAATATAACATTTGAATTAACTAATTTATTTACAAAAAAATTATAATACTCAAAAAAATCATTCTTAAATATAATATACTTTGAATTATTAGCATTAATACTAAATTGCAAAGCTTGGTTATTTTTAATATTTTGATCTGCTCTGAATTCCCTTATCCTTGTTACTGTTTTAAAGATATTTTCAATTAAATCAATTTCAAAGTTAAATTCTATATTATCATACTTATCCATCATTATTGAATCTTTTAACCCTAGGTTAGAATAAATTTCTTCAGTTATAAAAGGACAAAAAGGATGTAATAATAAAATAATTTGTTTAAGTACATATACTAACGTAGCTTTTGTATTATTTATTTCTAATTCTGATAAGTTTTCATTCTGCAATTGTGCTTTAGCTAGTTCTAAATATCAAGAGCAATATTCATCTCATATAAAACTATAAAGTAATTTACCAACAATAGAGAATTCATAACTATCAAATACTTTATTAATTTCATTTTTACATATAGATAATTTATTAAGGATTCATTTGTCTATTAAATTATTATTAGTAAAATTATTTAAATAATAATTAATAAAATCATCATCACTTGAAACTATATTGCTATTCATAAAAACAAATCTAGATGCATTTCACACTTTATTTAGAAAATTTCAAGTTGATTTAAGTTTTTCCTTACTATACCTCAGATCTTGACCTGGACTTGAATTAGTAATTAAAAAGTACCTTAATGCATCAGCGCCATATTCTTCAATAACATCCATTGGATCAACACCATTACCAAGAGATTTTGACATTTTATGACCATTTTCATCTCTAATTAACCCATGCAATAGAACATCATTAAAAGGTTTAGTTCCTGTAAATTCAATCCCTTGAAATATCATCCTAGCCACTCAAAAGAATATAATATCATATCCTGTTACCATTACTGATACAGGATAATATCTTTTAAATAATTCTGATTTCTTATTTGGTTCCCAATCCATCGTCGCAAATGGTCAAAAAGCACTTGAGAATCATGTATCTAAAACATCTTCATCTCTAGTTCAATTTTCAATATCATTCGGAGCCTCTAAACCAACATATATATCATTATTATTTTTATTATATCATGCAGGAATTTGATGCCCTCATCACAATTGTCTTGAAATTGTTCAATCATATGCGTTTTTCATTCATGTTTCCAATGTACTTGAAAATCTTTCTGGAAAAAAGTTAATTTTATTTTCAGAATTTTGAAGCTTTATAACATCCTCAGATAGCCTCTTCATTTTGACAAATCATTGTTTTGATATTAGTGGTTCAACTATTTCACCACTTCTTTCTGAATACCCTACCTGATGATTAATTTCTTCAATTTTTATTACTAATTTAATATTTTGCAAACTTTCTACAAGATTTTTACGTACTATAAATCTATCAACACCGTTATACTCTCCGGTTTTTTCATTCATTGAACCATCTAAATTCATTACATTTATAATTTTTAAATTATGCTTTAATGAGAGTTCAAAATCATTATGATCATGAGCAGGCGTACACTTCATGACACCAGTACCAAAATCTATATCGACATATTCATCTGCAATAATCGGTATAAGTTCACCATTGGCTGGATTATATACTTTTAAGCCTATATATTTTTTATAGCGTTCATCATTGGGATTTACAATAACACATACATCTCCAAACATTGTTTCAGGTCGTGTTGTTGCTACTGTTAAAAAATCTTTTTTATCTTCAAAAAAATACTTGAAGTAGTACATTTTTCCTTTTGTTTCTTTATAAATTACTTCAATATTTGAAAGAGCTGTTTTTTGTTTAGGGTCTCAATTAATTATTCTTTCCCCTCTATAAATAAATCCTTTTTTATACATTTCAACAAAAACAAAATTTACTATTTTATTCAATTGTTCAGAATAAGTAAATTTTTCCTTTGAGTAATCTAAAGATAAACCAAGTTTTGATCATTGTTTTCTAATGTTTTGACTATATTCTTCTTTTCATTCCCAAACTTTTTCAACGAATTTTTCTCTACCTAAGTCATATCTTGAAATATTATCTTTTCTTAATCTCTCTTCAACTTTTGCTTGAGTAGCAATTCCTGCATGATCCATCCCAGGGATTCAAACTGTATCGAACCCACTTAACTTTTTATATCTAATCAATAAATCTTGCAAAGAACCATCTCAGGCATGACCTAAGTGAAGTTTACCAGTTACATTTGGGGGTGGTATTACTATTGAAAATGGTGGTTTTTTGCTATCTAACTTAGCTTTAAATAGATCAAGTTCTAATCATTTATTATATTTATCTTTTTCTACAATTATATGATTATATTTATTATCCAACGAGTTTTTTTTCATATTCCCCTCTTATATAACTAAAATTTATAAATTAATTATACCAATAAATAAAAAAAAGAGTTAAAAACTCTTTTATATTATGAATACAATATATCTTCACAACAATTGTCATGAAGAATAACACGACACTTGTATAAATTAATTAATATTCCCCGAAAAATTATTTTCGTGGTGGTAATGTTCCTTTTTTAACATCTTTTCACATTTCAGAAATTTTAAACTTAACATAAGTAAAGACTATAACTTCCCTAATGAAAAAGTTAGCTTTATCTATATTCGCTTTTTCTTCTTCTAATTCTTTTAAATTATCTCCTAGCATATCTTTATACTCTTTTGTTTTTTTGCAATTATTTGATATTTTTTCATTTATTCTAATTAAGTTATTTGTAAATCTTTTCATTGCAATTTTATAACCTATATAAAATACTGTTGCAAAAAACAATGATAAAAACATCGCTCAAATAATTGTCGCACCAAACAAAAATACTTTTTGGTTTGTAAAAAATCCAAATTTATTAAGGAAATCACCTGAAAATGATTTTGCTAATTCAAGAGAAAAAACCTCAAAATCTTCTATAGAGTTCATTACACTTAATGCCCAATATATATTTAACGCTAAGAATGGAGTAATTAATAAAATTGTTTTAATAAATGTTCATAAATTTTCAAATCTTAAAAATCAATCATAGTTTTTTATCATACCATAATTAATTCTAAATCTTTTTATAAGCCTAGTTATTTCGATATAAAATTTTAACAAAATTCAAAAAACAATTAAAAGTCCAAAAAATATTTTAATTATTGTTATTTTTTGATATAATTTATCATCATTACATGGATCTAGTAAAGTAGAAATCACAAAACAAAGCCCAAAAAAAGACAATATTGTATAATTTATTAGTGATTTTTCAGTAACTTTAAACTTCTTCATAAAAATCTCCAATATTTCTTTACTTATATATTAATTATAATTAAATCAAATAAAATTGCAAATATTTTCTACTTTTTATGGAAATTTTTTTTATTACTTTAGCAAAATAAAAGTAAATAAACCAATAATTTAAAGGGTTTATTTACTTAAAAAACAGTTATAATAATTTTAAATATATAATTAATCTTTATAAATTAAAGAAGTCCTCAAAAATATGATCATATATTCTTTCAATTCAATATTGCGTATGTAATCTAGATTTTGAAACTTTTATATCACTTTTTTCTTCTAAAAAATGATAATATGACTCTCAAAGTTCTTTATAGATTTTCAATATCTTTTTATTAATATTTACAAGGCCTTGTTGGTCTTTTACTTTTACATCATCCTTATTTATGTAAATAAACAAACCGTTTCTTGAAACTAAATTATTTTTCTTAAATTTTAAATGTAAATAATAGTCTTCAAATTCAACATCATCAAATAATGATTTATTTGAAAAGAACTGGTCTTTTAATAAATTATGATAATTTGAAGCTACATTCTTATCTATTTGACCAATTTGTTGGAATGAAAATAAGAATGAAGGCAATAGCAACATATTTAAAGCTGTATTTGTAAGCGCAAGCATTATCTTAACATTACTTAGAAATGTTGCAACTTCGTAATTCGCAAAAAAGGCAGTTGATAAGTTAATTATTATTATAATTATTCAAAAATTAATTGAATTATAAGATACTTCTCTTTGAATTAGCATTTCACCATCGCCAACTTTTTCTTTAAAATTATATACTACAATTTTTTTATAATATTTATTTTTTTGAAATCAGTTTAAAAATGAAAATCTAAACATAGTATATAGACATAATGCAATAATTGATCAAGAAATATAATCACTTTCAAAAAATCTATTTACAATGAATAATGTGAATAATGAAATAAATACACAAATATCAACTATATAAACTATAAAATTTACAGGTATAAATTTAATATATTTCTTAATTTCTTTTTTATAATCCTTTAATAAATTACTATTAGTATCATTTTTACCCTTCATATTTATCCCCCTTATTTAACTTAATATTTTTATTTGTGACATTATCAATAATCGATAAAACTTTAAAGTAAAATATTCCTCATTCTAATGCTGTTTTGGCTTTTATTTTTTTTAATTGATCAAGTTTTTTGTTTTTTACCAAAAATGTTATACCACCTATTAAAGATAGTAAAAAACAAATTGATACTATTAAAAAAACAAATATAAGAAACAATATATACATTTGACCATACTTATTGTAATAAATAACAGAAACAGTCATTCCAATAATTGCCAAAATAATTAATAGTATGGAAATAGCTAGTATTTTTTTTGTTTTAGATTTGATAATGTTAACTTCTTTGTTCATTTTTACTCCTTTGAGTATGTTTTATTATACAATATATTCTTTTCTATTTCAATATACTTCAATAGTGGTAGAAGCAATTAAAAATTATTTTATATAATTAAAAATAAATTACTGCCATACTATATTTATATTTAATAAAAAAATAATGATAACCTAGTATAAATATATTAATATCTATCAGACTAATATTTTTTAAATACTTCATTCTATTTTTTTACTAAATTTAGTATTATATATACTTACCATGGACTTGATATAACATTTTTTTTATTACTTATTTGAATGTTTGACTTAATTTTTACATCATAATATCTTAATTTTACTCAATATTTTTACCACTTTTTTATAATACTTATTTTGATTATTCTATATTTTAGTTTATCTAAATTTAATAGCTTGATAGTAAGGCGACATATTTGGTTTGATTTGGAGCACTACTAATGGACAAATTAAAACTAATATTAATAAAATTAATCTTAAAAATCAAATTAAATTTATAGTCATAATTAGTACTAGGAAATAATAATTGTCCATTAGAGTAATTTAGATTAAAATTTTCTTCATTAAGCATTGATTTAATTTTTACATCAAATATAAATTGCCTAGCAACCTTTATGTAGTACCCTTGTCTAATTACAAAATCGGTTGAAAGTATATTAAAAAATAAAAAATCACTTATAAAATTTAGGTCGTATTTTTTAACCTGCGATTTTTTTAAATATTCTCATATACTAAATTCCTTTTCAATGAAATCATTAGATTCAACTTTTTTTGCATTACCTGTAAATGTTAATATAGGACTTAATGGATCTTTTTCATCTTTTTTGCTAATACCAATTGCATTTTTATATATATTTATCCCTTGTTTTAGATTTATTAATGTACTTTTTAATGTAGCTGAATTATTAACGTTGGATTCTTGTTTTAAATACTTATCACTTAAATCAACAGAATAACTAAATTGAATTTTAAACTGCGGTAACTTTTGTGAATATTCATTTCCATTATCACCTTTTACTACAACTTCTAAATTATCAATGTTTAATGTACCTAAAACTGAGTAACTATCATATTTACTTTTAATTAGTTCTTTCTCGCTATCTTTTAAAATAATTGAATCATCAACAATATTTTTTAAACCATTATTAAATGTTTTTTTTCAATCTAAACTGCTTTTATTTACATAATTTGATAAAATATCGCTATTTTCAGATTCCATTTCATTATCAATATTATTAAAAATTATATTATAAAATTTTTGCCCTTCTCCTCCATCATTTCATGAATAATTAACTTGATCTTTATCTGCACTAAATATATTATTGTAGTCAATTGAATCCTCAACAAAATTATATGGTTTAAAAGTATTAGCTCTAATAGACTCTTTTAAATTCACGTTTTCTTGCAATAATTTTGAAATTATTTGGTCTAGTTCTTTATTATTAAAATAATCATTTAATTCTTTTGTTTGATCACATCCAAGATTAATATTTTTTGATTGATACATACAAAATGTTTTATCATCAGAGTTAATTTTTAACTTCTTAGCATCAAGATCGCCAAAACCATTTGATATTTCTTTTGGCAATCCAAGGAAATTAAACTCTAGGTTCTTAATTAAATTTTTTCATGCATTTTCCAAAGAGGTATTTGTGTTTAGACTATAATTAAAATTATAATCAATAGTATTAAATTTAGTTGGTTTTTTATTTTTATCAAGGTAATTTATCCAATAATTAAATTTTAAAGAGATATTTGAATAAAAATTTTCTGTTATTTGCTCTTGGCCTGGCAAGGTGTTTGTAATTTTTTCATAACTAATTTCTAATGAAGAAAAATCAATGTCAACCCCGTTATATAAATTGTTAATATTATTTAATAATACATCATATTTAGAGTTTGATTTTAATTCATTAAGTTCATAAGATAACTTGTCAATATATAATTTATTTTCCATATCTTTTAAAAAGTACTTTTTTTGCATATCGTCTAGTTGATAGTTATTATTTTTCTTATAATATTCAACTTGATAAATTATATTATCAGAAGTAAAAAAACTATTATTTTTTGCATTTTCCTCATTTTCTATTCAATCCATAGATGAAATATTGTGATGATTTTTTATTATTAATAACACATCTTTTTTATAACTATCTAATAAATTACTATAATAAAATTGATTATCACTTTCAATATTAGTTGAATTATCTTGTGAATCCTTTGCACATGAAAAAGTACTTAATAAAAATATTAGAGTTATTATAAAGCCTATGAATATAAAACTTATTTTTTTAAACATTTTTAAAACATACCCCTTCTTAAGTAAATTTAATCTAAATCTTTTTTTCCAAACTTGTAATAAGAACAAATAACTACAATAGTTGATAACAGTACAGCTATTATTAAAAATATGTATGGGTCAATATAGTTTAAATAAGATTCTTTATCAATTATTCCATTATTATTTATTACAAACTTATAGGTTATATAAGGTAATAATATATTTTCTTGATATGTTAAATCAATATTACTTTCGCTATATGGTGAAAATCAAAAGTCATTGTATGAATAACCTGAATATAAAGTGTAATTAGATCAAATATTATAGAATGGACTTAAATATGTAAAAATGTTAAACAAACTTCTCCTTGATAAATATTCATAATAATCTGCTTCATTCTTTATTACAGGGAAATTAGTTGATATTTTATAAATACTAACTGGATCTATTAAATACTCTTCAAGTAATCTTGCGCTTAGCATCAATGGAAAATACATGTCATTTTTAATAAAGTTATCCACTACTTCTTGGTTATCTTTTAAAACAAAATATTCTGTGGGGTTGGAACTAGATAAACCATCCTTTAAGAAAAACTGTTTATAAATTGATATTAAATATGATGCTTTAAACTGCTTAATAGACTCTGTATCTGCACTTTTATTTTTATTTATAATAAATGAGTTTTTTATATCATTAATAAATAAATACCTAATAAAGTCACTAAACTCTGTAACCATAGTTTTTTGTAAATTATAAAGTTGCTTTATTATATTGTTAGTAAAATTATAAATATCACTTAATATTTTTTTATTTGATTCATTTGATGTACTTGATATTAAATTTGATAATTCATCAATGCTAATAAATCTATTTTTCAATTCAAAACTTATATCATAATTATCTGTTGAATTTCAATAAGTAGTATTATTAAAATCATTTATTTTTGGAAATAATGATACTTTTATATTTGTTAATTTATATTTATAATTTTCATTATTTTTAGATATGAGACCTAGATCATTTCAAAAATTAAATCTTTCTTTTACGATTTCTGATGGATTACCATTTTCGTCAAATGAAGAAAAATCATCTTTTGTTGCACTACTATTTAATAAGAAATCGTTTAACTTATATGAGATATTATTATACTTAATTTTATTGTTTTTTATGTAATTTTGTAAGTCAAAAGCTTCATATAACTTTGAAATATTATAAGCTTGAGTACTTGAATATCTTGAAAATAATATATTTTCACTTTCTTCTTTTGACTTTAAAAACTGTAAAGGTAAATTTGCAATAAAAGAGAAAGATAAAATTAATGTAGTAATTACTAACGAAACTTGACTTGATGCAATTGTTGATAAGAATATAATTAAACTAACTAAACAAAAAGAGAAAATAAAAGAGAATCATAAAAAAGTTGCGGTTTTTAAAACTAATACATTTCTTGTTCTAAACTCAGAGAATGCAAGGTACAGTATATTAATTATTGTATAAGAAAATAAAATGTTTATTCAGGAAACTAATATGATTATTATAAATTGTGTAATAAAATATTTGCTACGTGATATTTGATTAGACAACACTATAAATATAGTTTTATCTTCAACTTTTCTACCAAGAAAAAAATTACTTGTCTTTAAAATTAATATAAATAAAAAGCTTGAAATATATATAAGTATGTAAAAGTCAAAAACCTTTACCACTAATGCTTGATTGTTAAAAAATGGTAGTGTAAAAGCAATTGATAATGAGAATAATGAAATGATTAAAATATATATAAGAAATGATTTCTCATATAAAAGAATTTTTATGCAAAAGTATATTAATTTTAAGGCTCCGACTTTTTTTAATAACTTATGAGAATTTTTATCTAACTTATCTTTAAATTCTTCTTTTTTAAAAATATTATTCTTATTTTTTCTAGAAACCATTTGAAAGTATCTCCTAACCAATTATTTTATTATTTATTTCAAATATTAATTTATCTTTATACTCTCCTTCTTTATCCTTAAACAGCCCTCATATTCTATCAGTTTTAAATTTTATATTTAAAAAATCATTTTGAAATAAGAAATTTATATAACTTTCACCATACTTATTGCTTTCACCACTTGGTATTGTGTCGTTTTTATAATATTCTTTAATGCTAAATCCTTTACCATAGTTAATGTCATATAAATTTAAAGAAACTTGATTGATATCATTTTCTGTTCTTCACAAAAACTGACTTTGATTAATTAATAAATTATTTCTATATTGATTTAAATTACCGTAACTACCCGATAAACAATCATTAAAATTATTTCAATTAGTTGGATCGTTTTCATCAAATGATTTTATAAAATAATCAAGAATATTTCCAAAATGATATGAACCTTTCATTGATGCAATCGTGTAATCTTCGGTATCAATATTTTCATATATTCCAAAAAATTCTTGAAAATCTTTAATTCCTAAATACAACCCCTTATAAATTGCAAGATAGTACATAGAATTCATTCATTTTTCTTTTGAATCATACTCTAATATTTCTTCATTATTTACAGAATAAGTGAATATTGATTTTAACGTAGGTAAGGAAAGTTTTATATCGTTATTTGTAATACACAAATTTTTTAGTTCAATTACACCAACCTTAGATGATGTTGTAAAATCTTTATAATCAAAACTATTTTGACTTTCTATATATTTATTTATTTGTATTTTATAATCATCTTTAAAATTAATTATATTTCTTAATAAGTAATCATTTATAGATTCTTCTAACAAGTAATTTTTTCCTTGAATACTAAAATCTTTAAAATTCTCTTTCATTCTAAAAATAAAATCATATAGTTTTTGACCTACTGAATTATCTTTTCAATTAAATTCTAATTGATTATTATTTGCATTAAGTTCAATTATTCAATTTAAGTTCCCATAGATACTTTCAAAAGAATTTTCTACAGTGGCATAATATGCATTATTGTCATAAGATTTTATAATATTAGTTATATAATTTATATAATTATTTTTAATTTTTTTTTCGAAATAATTTTTCAGAATTAAGTCTAATTGATAAAACTTATTTTCTTTATCATTATATGTTTCAATATCATTTGAAAATATTTTTTTTACATCACCTTTAATGGTTTTTTCAACATTAAAAACTATATTTTTAACTAAATCATTAATTGCAGTATCTTTAGTATAAATGTAAGAAACATTGTAATTAGTATTTAACTCTTTTGTCTGTATCTTATTTTTAAAATCTTTATAATTAATTAAAACTTTAAAATTAAATTCACAATTAATTGTATCTTTTGTAATTATATTAGAATTTGTACTTGTATACATTTTCAAATATATGGAGTTATCGATATATTTTATACCATTATAAACATTATCAATACCTTCAAATAAAATCTTATACTTAGTTTTTTCTTTTATCTTATTAATTTCAAGTTTTAATGCCTCAAAATTAATTATTCTATTTATATCTGTATTATAATTTAATAAATAATTTTTAAATGTTTCACTGTTTAAGTCGACTTTTGAAGAAGTTTTAGAATTAATAATAACACCTAGTTTACTATATTCTCTTAATAATGATGCATTAAAAAATCTATTATTCAAATCATTATTATTATCATTTTCGATAAGACTTTCAGCATTTAAATAGATAGAAGATCAATTATTAACTAATTTATTAATTTCTTCTAAATAACCTTTCAAAAGTCCATTAAATTGCAACTCGTTATCAATGGCTGGATCTTTTAATAATTGATTTTCACCACAAGAAACAACAACTGAAGGTGTAATAAATAATAAAAATGAGTTAAATAACATTAATTTATTTATTTTCATTTTAACCTCATAAATGTTGATACACTTTAATTATAATTTTTTTTTTAATAAATATCAAATATTTAAAAAGTATTTCCAAATTAAAAAAACCCCATAATTATTGGGTTTTAATGAGCTTCTTAAAAATAATGTAGTATTCATCTACCTTAAAAAAATATTATTTTATTTAATATAATAAATTATAAATTAAAAGTTTATAGGTTTTCCATATTCTAAAGCCTCCGCAGCTTCTCAAACGGCCTCACTTAATGTAGGGTGTGGATGTATTGCTTTAGCAAGTTCTGTAATGGTACCTTCTGAAGAAATTAATGTAGTTATTTCTGAAATCATATCAGTTGCTGTATTAGATATTATATGTGCTCCAATAATTTGTTTATATTTAGGTTCACATATCAACTTCACAAATCCAGTGGTATTACCATCTGCTAATGCTTTTCCGATTGCTGCAAACGGGAACTTATAAGCCTTGTATTCAACACCCTCCTTTTTAAGTTGATCTTCAGTTTTTCCAATCATAGCAACTTCAGGATGCGTATAAATACAACTTGGGACTTTATTATAGTCCATGATTAAATCTTCTGCTTCAGGATTACCTAATCTTTTTGCTATCCTATTAGCTGCAATCAATCCTTGATATGATGCTACATGAGCAAGCATCATTTTTCCAGTAACATCACCAATAGCATAGACTCCGTCAACATTTGTTTCGCAATGATCATTAATAATTATATGATTTCTTTCATTTTTTTCTAATCCAATATTATCAAATCCTGTAGTTACAGTTCTTCTACCTACAGATTGTAAACAATAATCGGCCTCAATAGTAAATGTTTTTCCATCTTTTTCATAAACTACCGTATTATCTTTAAACTCCTTTGTTGATGCTCCTGTTATTATTTCCAAATTACCTCTATTAATTAATTCCTTAGTCATTTCCTTTGAAACATCACTATCAAGCATTTCTAAAATAGTTGGTAAAAATTGTAATATAGTAACTTTTGTGCCTAATCTTTTGTAAACACAGGCAAATTCAACACCAATTACACCACCACCAATAATTACTAAATTTTTTGGTATTTTTGGTAATGCAAGTGCACCTGTTGAATCAATTAAAAATCCCCTTTTAACTGCATCATCAGCACCAGGTAGGTTCATTGAATTTGGTATACTTCCTGTGGCTATTATTAAATTATCACAAGTATATTGTTTTTTGTTTACCTCAATTGTATTTTTATCAATGGCATTTGCATTTCCTTCTACAACTGTAACATTATTTTTTTTCAATAAACCTTTAACACCTGTTGTAAGTTTTGAAACAACATTTTCTTTACGTTCCTGAATTGCTTTTCAATCTGCTCTAACATTTTTAGGATCTACTTTAATTCCGTATTTATCAGCTTTTATCATTTGTTCATATAAATCAGCTGATTTTAATAATGTTTTAGTAGGAATGCATCCAATGTTTAAGCAAACTCCGCCATAATTCGCTTTTTCAACTATTAATGTTTTTAATCCTAACCTAGAACACTTAATAGCACCAATATAACCACCTACACCTGCACCAACCATTATTACATCAAAATGATTTTCGATATTTTTAGGCACAAATTTAGGTGCGGGTTTTAAATCTTTTGAGTTACCTTTAACTAAAGAAATTGGTGGTGTACCATCTAATGTTTCTAATACTTTATCGACGATATCTTTTCTTGGAGGTACAGGTCGACTACGACCTCTTTGAATTAAATCGTTAGATACAGGAGTTGAACCAACTACTGATGCATTTTCTTCAACTGGTTTTTCTGTTTTTTGAGTTGGATTATCTCCTTTACCATCATTAATTTCGACAACTACTTCTCCAACTTTAATTTCTTGACCACTTTTTATTAAAATATTTGCAATTACACCATCAACTGGTGCATAAATATCGGAGCTAACTTTATCAGTTTCTACATTGAATAAAGGGTCCCCACTTTTTACATTATCTCCAACTTTTACTAAAACTTCAGTAACTGTTCCTTCTGTTAAACCTTCACCAATGTCTGCAAACTTAACTTTAAACATATCATTTTCTCCTTTAAACTAATATTATTTCTGGATTTTGTAGATAAAATGCAATTCTTTGCAAGAATCTACCTGCATCAGCACCATCAATTACTTTATGATCTGCTGTAAGTGAAAATGGCATAAAGTCTCTGATTACTATTTGATCTTTAACTACTCCAGGAGCGCGTGTAATTGTTCCAACTCCAAGTATTGCCGATTCAGGGTGATTAACTATTGGCGTCGCAAAATCTAATCCAACTGAACCAAAATTAGTCACTGTGAATGTTGCTCCTGTCATTTCATTCATTGATAATTTTTTTGATCTTGCTTTTATAGCTAAATCATTAATCTTGACAGCAATTTGAAGAACACTTAATCTATCTGCATTTTTAATAACTGGTACCATTAATCCGTCCGGTGTATCACAAGCCATACCAATATTTATTTGATTTGCATATTTAATTGCTTTATTTTCTTCATCTATTCTTACATTTAAATTAGGCATATCTCTTAATGATAAAGTTACAGCTTTTATAATAAATGCAAGATATGTTAATTTTACCCTTTGAGTATCAGCATACCCTTTTAGTTTATTTCTTAGATTTACTAAATCTGTAATATCAATATTTCTAAAACCTGTAAAACCAGCGACCTTAGTATGCGCGACATCCATTGCTTTAACAGTTGCTTTTCTTATTGGATTCATAGGAATAGAATCAAATAATAAAGGATCGTTAAATTCTGGAACTGAAATTAAAGGATTTGCATAATCAACTTTTTGTTCAAATGATCCTTGTTTTGGCAATTGAGTTCTATTCATTGGATCAATACCTAATGGCGTAGGAACTTGTGGTAATGGTGACATATGCGTAACTGTTTTTGGTCCTTCAGGTTCTATCTTAGGACTACTTGCAAACAATTCAATATCAGCTGCAAGAATTCTGTTATTTGGTCCTGTTGGAGTAACTTTTGTTAAATCAACTCCCATAACAGCAGCCATTTTTTTAGCTAATGGTGATGCTTTTACATTTGCATTGCTGTTATCAATTAAACTACTTTGATTTGAAAAATCTACTATTTGTTGAGCCTTAGTAGCTGACTGATTTCTTGTAATTAATTCATCTGATACTGGAGTTGAACCCACAACTGATGCATTTTCCTCAACTGGTTTTTCTTTTTGAATTTCTTTATTTGGTTCCACGCTACCACCTTCTCCATCTTCTATTTCTATAACAATATCTCCTACTTTAATTTCTTGTCCTTGTTCAATTGCAATTTTGGCAATTACACCATCAACTGGTGCATAAATATCGGAGCTAACTTTATCAGTTTCTACATTGAATAAAGGGTCCCCACTTTTTACATTATCTCCAACTTTTACTAAAACTTCAGTGACTGTTCCTTCTGTTAAACCTTCACCAATGTCTGCAAACTTAACTTTATACATATTTTAGTTCTGTTGCATTAAAATTTAAAATTTAATACTTCTTCCATTTTATCTAAAATTCTAGTTGGATTTGGTTGATGATAAACTTCACCTGAATCAAATGGAATAACAATATCAAAACCAGTACATCTTGATAATGGTGCCTTTAAGTATTCAAAACATTCTTCATTAACAGATGCTATTATTTCAGAAGATACTGAGAATGATTTAATTGCTTCATGAACAACAAGTAATCTACCTGTTTTTTTAACTGATTCACAAACCATTTTTTTATCTCATGGTTTAATACTTCTCAAATCAATTAATTCAATTGTTAACTCAGGTTTTTTTGATTCTAATTCTTCAATAGCTTTTTGACAATCAACAGTTTGTGCTCCATACGTAACAACTGTTAAATCATTACCTTCTTGTATTTTGAAAGCTTCTCCAATTGGAATAGTATAATATCCATCAGGTATTTCTTGTTTAAAAGCTCTATATAATTTAGTTGGTTCAAATACTATAACTGGGTCAGGTGATTCAATCGCTGCTAATATTAATCCTTTTGTATCATATGGTGTTGAAGGACAAACAACCTTTACACCAGCGGTATGTGCGTACATTGCCTCCATTGCTTCAGAGTGAGATTCAAGTGCTCTAATTCCACCACCCATTGGCATTCTAATTACTAACGGTGTTGGATATTTTCCTCTCGTTCTATTTCTCATACGACCCATATGTCCAAGAATATTTTGTAGTGATGCTCAACCAAGACCTTCAAATTGTAATTCAACAACAGGTTTCATTCCATTTAAAGCCATTCCGATTCCAAGACCTGCAAATAAAGCCTCACTAATAGGTGCATCAAAACATCTTTCCTCACCATATTTAGCTTGTAAACCTTCAGTTGCTCTAAAGACACCACCTTCATAACCAGCATCTTCACCATATACTACTACTTCTTTTCATTTATCCATTGCAACATCAAGTGCTTCTGATACTGCCTTAACATTATTAAGTACTTTTGGCATTAGTGATGACCTCCTTTTAATACATCTGGGTATTTTTCAAAGAACTCTTTTGCTTCTTTGTATTGTTCTTCTAGCTCTGGAGTTTTTTCAGCATATACATAATTGAACACATCTTCTAAAGGATAAGCTTTATTTGCTTCTGCATATTCAAATTCAGCTTTTATAAATTCGTCTTGTTCCTTATCAAGTTTTTCTTGTTTTTTTTCAGTTCACCCTTTGTTTTCAATTAAATAATTTTTCATTCTTATTAATGGGTCTCTTGTTAATGCTTCTTGAAATTCTTCTTCTGGTCTATATATTTTTGGGTTATCTGAAGATGAGTGAGCTCCCAATCTATAAGTATCAAACTCAATTAAAACAGGTCCATTACCTGATCTAATAAATTCTATAGCTTCAGATACAACTGAATATACAGCAAGAAAATCATTACCATCAACTTTAATTGAAGGAACACCCGATGCAATACCCTTAACCGCAATATTTAAAGCTTTTGTTGATTTTGAATATGGAGTTGATATGGCTCATTTATTGTTTTCACAAACAAATAATACAGGTAATTCGTGAAGTTTTGCAAAGTTCATTGCTTCATAAGTTTCTCCTTCACTCATTCCACCATCACCAGTTGAAGTTACAGTTACAGCATTTGTTTTACGATACTTTTCTGCAAAAGCAATTCCGGCAGCATGAGAATATTGTGAACCAATAATAATATTTGGTGGTAGCATATTTACGCCATCTGGTGATTTCGCTCCATACTCATTACCCATTCAATATAACATTATATTTCTCATTGGCATTCCCATAGTTAATCATGCTGCATTATTTCTATAACCGGGTACAAATCAATCCTTACCCTTTATTAAAGGTAAGGTATATCCAACTTCTGTAGCCTCTTGACCTGTTGAAGATAGAAATGATAATAATCTACCTTGTCTTTGTAATTTATTTTGATAATCATCTTGCCTTCTTGATAAATTCATTAATTTATAAGCCTCTAATAACTTAGCATCTTTTATATCAGGCATTAATTTGGGGTTAATTATTTTCCCTGTTTTATCCATTATTTCAACTCTTTGGTTTTTCAATGGATCAAAAACATTTAAAAACTTTGTTTTCATAAATCCTCCTTTATTGAATTAATAAATCTAATATATCTTGAACTTCAATATTTTCTCCGAATATATCTTTAATATTAACTGATTCAATAACTTTTCTAATTTCACTAGCCTTGTATGGTGTATTTTTAAGTTTTGTTTCAAGTTCTTCAGTACCAGAATAACCTAAAAAGTCTCCATAAATTTTTATATCTTTAATAACATTATCAACAACATTTTGATAAATTTCAAAACTTCCTTTTCCTTCAAGTCTTGTTTTATGAACATAGTCGAATGTAGCATTTTTTGTAAAAGTTCAGTTTGGATCATTATATTTTTCATTAAATAATCTATCAATTTCTTTTAAATCTTTCTCGTTTAATGTTAAATATTTTATTTCACCTTGCATTTCATAGGTCTTTATAAGTTCTTCTCAAAAATCTTGTATTTCAATTTTATTCTCAACTTCTGAGTTTATGTTGGTTACTCTAGCAACAATTGAAGCTATATTCTTTGAAAGAATTTTTGCTTTATCAACTGTAAGGTACTTTGCTAATTTATCTAAATTAGCATTAAAGAGTATTGTTCCGTGTTGTAGAAAACGATTCTTATACTTTAACATTGCATTTCCTGATATCTTCTTACCATTTAATACAATATCATTTCTACCTGAAAATTTTGCATCAACACCCATTCTATTCAATGTTTTAATAACAGGTTCTAATGTTTCAGCAAACATCGACACTCCTTTATTGTCTTCATCGGTATATATTATACTAAAGTTCATATTTCCTAGATCTTGAAATACTGTTCCACCACCAGTATTTCTTCTAATGATATTTACATTATCAGCTTCTGTTGTTTGTAAATTTATTTCTGACGCTAAATTCTGATTTCTACCAACAACAATTGTATTATCGTTTTGCCATAAAAATAATATTGGGTCTTTATACTCTTGACTTCTTGTTAAATAATCTTCTGTTGCAAGATTATATTTTGGATTAAAAGAGTTACTTTTATAAATATACATATGATTCCTACCTTCTTAAATACAAATTAATTATATAACCAAATAAATGAAATAAACATAAAGTGTTATATTTTATTAATTTGTAACTTTGTATATACATTAAATATCAAAATACTTACTTACAAATAGATTTTATTCCAATATTCTTAAATATATAAAAATATTTTTTTTTATTATATAAAGCCAAAAATAATAAACTGATTCTAAATACTCTATTTAGTTCATTAAGAAATTTTTATCTCCTCAAACTATTAATATAAGTATTTTAATAAATTTATTATATAAATATAATATAAATATTCGATTACACCTAATGGAAGTTAACTCTCTTTATGTTAATATCATTTAAATACATAAATTTCTTTATATGTACCAATTTCGATAAGTTTTTTATCATTTTTAATACCATTTAATCTATTATTTTATTTAAGTGTTAAATATTGATAATTTAATAATTCTACACTTAATTTATCATTAGTTTTTTGTACTATATAAATAAAACCAAATGATTTAACTAACAAAAATACTAAAGCATACTTTAAAATTGCTCATAATAAGTTCTTCCTAATAAGCTATCTAAACTTTTTATCACCATAAATACGTGATATTATCAATAATATTTCTATCTTATTAATAATTAACCTTATAAATCATAATAAACTGATTTATTCTTTATTTTGATGAAATATCATGTTTATCATCATTGTTTTTTTCATTCTTATTTATTAATTTACCATTCTTGATGTACTCGACTCTATTACAAATACTCTTAATTTCTTTTAGATTTTCTGAAAATATAATAATTGTTGACCCATAACTTTGTAATAATTTAATTACTTTGTCAAAATTAACTTGGTTTTTTAAGCCTAATATTTTTTTAGGTTCATCTAAAATTAAAACAGTTGGTTTTAGCATAAAAGCACACACTAAAGAAACACAATGTTTTTCTTCAGTCGTTAACTCGCCAATAATTTTATCTAAATTAACATTAAATAAATTAATTGCATAATTAAAAAATGATTCATCAATATCTGAATAAAACCTTGAATAAATACTTAAAAATTTACTTATACTTATATCCTTAAAAAGATTCATCTCTTCAGAAACAAGTCTTAAGTTTTGTAAGAAGTTTTCAGGTTTTTCTATTGCCATACTTCCATTGACTATAATTTCACCACTTGTTGGGTTTATTAATCCTAACAATTGATTACATAAAGTAGTTTTACCCGACTTAGGTGGCCCTACTATAGCTACCGATTCCCCTCTTTTGATGCTTATATTTAATTTTTTTATAATTAATTTATTTTGATAAACCTTCACAAGGTTTTTTACTTTTATCAATTTAATGCTCCTTACTCTTGATCTATGATATTGATAAATAAGTTAATGAATAACTAGGGTTATTATAACAAAAAAGATATAATGAAGTATGCATTATATTGTATCTAATTATTTTTGAAATAACTTTCAAGGATAAGTTTATAATAATTTACTTTTAGAATTTCTTCTTCATTATTAACACCAAGTGAGTCTGGATGAAATTTTTTAGATAAGCTACGATATCTTAATTTAAAATCTTCATAACTAGCATCATCATCTAACTTAAAAAAACTAAATGCAGAACTTATTTCATTATTGATATTATTGATATTATATCTATTTACAAAATTATCTAAATAAATTTTATACCATTTAACAAAATGATTATAGTTTGAAATAATGAACGAATGATTTAAAAGATAATTAGCATAATATTTATGTTTAAAATCTACCTTTGGATTATTTAGTTCATTAAAAAGATTAATATAAAGATCATTTAAATAGAATTCAACTATTTTAATAGTATCTTTAATTAAAATTTTGTTTTTAATATAATTATTAAAATTAACTATGTTCTCATTAATTCCATAAGTTACTGTTTTATGAATAAAGTATGTAAATTTATATACACAAGCTTTGATTAGATTTATTGTAAAATCGTCAAGATTCTTATAATTATTTAATAATATTTTTAAATTATCTTGAGATATTAAACAAGGAAATCTATTTATACTAAAATAATGATTATTAAGTTTAATTTTAAAACTCTTAATATCAATGGTTTTTAAAAAATTATAATGTAAATACACTTCTCTTGTTTTATTGTAGAAATTGTTTGATAAATATTCTAAATATCCAAAATTAGAATCTTCTTCTTTAATTCGATTGTTTATAAAGCTATATTTATTAAAATGGATTTTTTCAAATATTTCATCGTCATAATCTAAAAATCCAACACTTTCATCATCTTGATTAACATCTTCATAATCATCAACATTTGTTTTAGTAATATTTCTAAATATCTTATTTATTTTTCTTTTTTCTTTATTTATTTTTTTATCTGAGCTTTCCGACATAACTATTCTTTCTTTATGTAATTATTATTAATATTATACTTCATACTCCTAAACACTAATAAATTATTTTTTATTATTTTTAAATATATAACATGCAATTAATCTATATTTTAATTTTTATATATAATTAATATGTTATTAAATTGGAGGATAATATGTCCAAATCAAATATTAAGGGTTTTTCAATATTACAAATAATATTAGATATTGTATCAGTTCCCTTAACAATCGTTACATTATATTTTGGTATTATTTATTTTAAAGATGCATTTAGAATACAAAATTTTTTAGTACCAACTTCATATTTTGGCGGATCTTTTCTATTTTTCTTTTTACCGATATTTTTAAAATTTTATATATTAAATAAAATTGAAAATATGTTAAATTATAAAGATATATTTAATAATTATAAAAAGAAATTATTTACAACTTGTTTTATACCAATAGTCAATACTATAATATTTGTTATTTTTATTAGAAAACTATTAAAATTAAATGTTAATAAAGATTATAAAGATAATTAATAATTTAATTTCTTATAAAGAATATTATATAATTTCTCATCTTCACAATAAATAAAAGCACCTTTTAAAGCTCTTGTTAATAAAGTTAAAAACCTGTTAGTTTTTATAGAATCGACAAATTCAACATAGTTTTTATCTTTCACTTCAATATATTTTGGAATGTAAATAACTACATAATCAACTTCTAAACCATGAACATAATAAATTGATGCAATTTCATTCATTTTATAACTTGAATTAATTCAATTATAGCTATATTTTTTTGCATCATCATCAAGCTTAAAAGATTTAATCATTAGATTTTCAGAATTATTATTTAACTCTATAATTTTTTGATGTAATTGACTTTGATTATTATATAGATAAATATTAGCATTTTCTTCACAGTGGATAAAATCATTATTAAAAAAAGAGTAGACCAATTTTATATAATTTCTGTTATTTAAAAATCTAATACTATTTTCTAATAAGTAACTTTTATGAATTCCTTTTGGATATTTTGCTTTAAAATAATCAATTATTAGTTTTTTTCTAACCTCATCAGTATAATTTATCTTTTGCTTTTCATCTATGCAAATAATTATTGCTTTTGAATTATCAATTGCTTTAATTATTTGCTCCATGGTTAATCTTTGACCTTCATCAAATAAAATAACTTGATTATTATCCGTTTTTCTTTTAACCACTGAGCTAGATTGCTTAAATTTATAACCATCATTTAAAAAAGAATTTATGTTTCTAATGAATGTCGAGTTTCTTGCCATTATATGAGTGCTATTATTGAATTTAGATGAATTTCTTAAGTATAAGTACAACGAATATATTAGTATTGTCTTACCAGTTCCGGCATTACCTTCAATAATAAATAACTTTTTCTCTGCATTTTTACTATTTATATTATATTTGATGTCATCTGAGAAAAGCTTTTGTTGATCTGTTAATATTAATTCCTTATCAGATATTTTATTTTTTATTACATCGATTGTTTTGATTCCACGTATACTTAAACTTTTTTCAAAATCATCGATAAAATTACTATTTTCAGCATTTTTAAATTCTTCTGTAATATAATTGGCAAATTCAATGTATTGATTTTTTATAAATAACTTAAATTTTAGATTATCAACAATTCAATCATTATTATCTTCTATAACTTTTTTTTCTTCTAGTTTTATATCTCACATATCATGAAGAAATCCTACACCAATAATATTTGTATTTTTAATATTATTTATTTCAATAAAAGCCTGAAAAAAGTTAATATACCTTTTAATTTGATTTGATAATGTTCCTGATGATTTACTACTCTTATAAATCAATAAATCATTTTTATTAGTTATATCTATAACTCTTGAATGCTGCTTAAGTTCAATAATCATAATTTTATCAACACCATTTATTTTACCTGTTATTATTACATCACATCTAGATGAAGCAAAATCAAAAGTATACTCTAAATAAATATCAACATTATCATTTAAATTAGTTAGTAATAATACCTTTCAAAACTCCTTTAACGAAACATCTCAAGATTTCATCTCTCCTTTTTGAGCCTCATAAAATAACTCACCAAATATTGTAGAGAAATTCTTTCAACCAATGTCATTTATTAACTTAGAAACATTTGCTTTGTATTTTACCATTTAAACCTTATTCTATAATTTCGCTATTTATTTAAAACAACTTGTTTAAAATATTCAATTACTTTAATTATATCTAATTGTTTAGTTTTTAACTTACCTTTATCATTTAAATTCATATAATTATCTTTATAATATTCACATAAAAAATTGTAAATATCTAATGACAGGTCAATTTTATATTTACTATTATATAAATATACATTTGCTAAATCATACCAACTTTTATCTGTATTATATGGTTCAAACTCTTTCAAATCTCATTGAATAATACATTCTATAATTAAAAATGTATCTGTATCAACTACATTAAATTTATTATTTTTTGCATAAAAATAATGAAAAGTATTTACATAATGATTTCTATTCATCATTTCCTTTATCCATTCAAATAATGAATAATTAAAATAATTTCTTCCTAAATCTAAATATAATTGCATGGCTTTATTATTAGGATTTACATTTAAACAATAATCATACATACCAAACTCTTTTCTTAATGCTGTTAAGGAATTATCAGGTGTGTATTTAAATATTTCAGGGGGAATAATTCTCAAGTTGTAGACTCCTCATATATAGGTATTTTAGCATAAAAAAATAAAGGTTTTAAAACCTTTATTTTTTCAAATGATCAAGGAAACTAATAGCGCCAATATATCTTACTGCATTATTTGCAAAATTATTTGAATTTTTTACAATCTTTATTATTTCGCTCTTTGGAGTTTTAGGGTTAACACTTTCATTAACAAATTCATTAATTAGATTTGAAATGAAAGCATCTCCAGCCCCTGTTGTATCAACTAAATTATCACATAAAACTACTGGTACATAAATTATTTCATTATTTCAGGCACACATTGTATCTTCACAACCTCTTGTAATACATATAAGTGCTTTAGTATTTTGAACCATTAATGATTTTAATGCTTCTTCTTGATCAGGAATACCTGTTATTAGTTTTAATTCATCATCGCTTAATTTTATTAAATCCGCATTTAATAAATACTTTTCACAATATTTCTTAAATGAATCCACTTCATTATTAGTAAATCACAACTTATCTCTAAAGTTTGGGTCAAATGAGAACTTAATTGATTTATGCAATGCAAAATCATATAAATCAGAGTATGATTTTTGTAAATCTCCTGGTAAAAACCCTGTTGCACTACCAAAATGAATAAAATCAATTTCGTTTAGTTTTTCATCACTAAATTGATTTAATTTAAAATCAGCATCACTATTTCTAATAAACTTAAAGAACCTCTCCTTGTTTTCATCTAAAGTTACCTTTGCAACAGTAGTTGGTTTATTTGATAATTGTATAAAATCTTTTTTAATATTATATTTATTAATAAAATTATATATTTTATCTTTATAGTCATCATTTCCGATACTACCCATAAAATAACTATTATTTGTTTCTAATGCTGCTATTGAACAAGATACATTAAAGCTAGCTCCACCAACTTCTTCTTTTATGCCATCTTCACTTGGATATACATCCATTAATACTTCACCAATTGAAACAATATTTTTCATGTTTTATTTTTCCTTTAACTCGTTTTTGAAAATTCTATTATGTCATTCATAATTATAACCTTCTAATTGATATACATTCAATTTATTTAAATTAGTTTTAATTTTACTATGATCTTTTATAAAGAATCTAACAGATATTGCGTGTTCACCACTATTTACGAATATTTCTAAACAGCTTCTGTCGATAAGAACTCTTAAATCATTAACTTTGAGATTTCCAAAATCTAAAATTGATGGTAAATCTTCTTCGCTTTTATAATCCATATTAGTTCTATCAACTATAAACTTATTGTTTTCTACTTTTAATAAAATTGATTTTTTTTCATTTCCAATTGATAAATTAAAATCATTATTATTAATATCTGAAGCTAAAACTTCAACAATACCATTATCATAAAAATATGAATCTTTTGAAGGTTTTATTAGTTGAAATCTTAATTCATCCATTTCTTTTATTGGATATTGATACATCTTATCACCTTTAACTGTTAATTGTCTTGGAACAGTTAAATGATTACTTCAAGTATTAAGTTCTTTTGGGAATGGGTTTGATTTTGAGTTACCTAATCAACCAAGCATAATAGTTCTATCTTTAATATTTGAAAAAACCTGAGGTGCATAGAAATCGAATCCTAAATCTATTTTTCTTAAATCTGTTAAGAATTTTATATTGAGATTATTATCAATTTCAACTTGTCTATATTTAACAAAGTGACTACCATCTTTTAATTTTGCATCTTGTTCGAAACAAGCAAATACAAACTCTTTATCATCAATATAGAAATGATTAGGGCATTCTACCATATAAGAATGTTGTTCGAAACCTTCATCTAGATTTACATCTTTAATAAATTTTCATTGATTATTTTCAAATCCATGAATGCTTAAAGTTCCCTTTTTATCATATGTTTGAGCACCATTCATCATAAATAGTTTATTATTTTTTTCAAATACAATTGGATCTCTAAAATGACCTGTATATTTTGTTTTATCACATTCAAATAATAACTCTTTAGTAACTAGTTTTTTCTTTAAATCAATAAAAGCTTTTAATGTATAACTTGTTCTATCGATATCATTAAACTTAATATTTCCAGTATAGTATATTTCCATTTCGCCTTTATCATTAACTCTTGCACTTCCTGAAAACACACCATCCTTATCATATTTATTTGAAGGAGTTAGTGTAATCCCTTCATATGTATAATTTATAAAATCAGTAGTTGTGTATAAAGCTCAAGACTTATTATAATGCAAGATACTAAATGGACAATTCTGAATGAAAATAAAATATTTATTATCATGAAATACTAGTCCATTTGGGTCATTTACCGAACCACAAAAGCCAGATAGATGAAATTGGTTATTGTATCAATCACTTTCTTTTTTATCATGTCAATCCTCAAAGAATCTAAGATGACTTGAATCAATTTTATCGTGTTTTTCTCATTTCATAATTCAACTCCATATCTAAACTATTTAGACTTACTTTCTTGTTTAATTTTTTCTTTGTACTCTTTCCATTTAATTGGATCTGATTTTAAATCATTTATCATTTTTTTATGATCACTTTTCTCTTGTTTTAATTTTAGAGCTTCTGCTTTATCTTTCGCTCTTAACTCTTTAACTTCTATTAAATAATTATCATACTTTAATTTATCTTCTTTTAATTTATCCTCTTTTTTGTGTAGTTTTTCAAGTCTTATTTCCATTCTTTTTAAAATTACTTCGCTTTTTACTTCAGATACTTGATTTTTAATATTACTTAATTTTACTTTGAATTCATTTATTTTTTTATTAAATGCATCTAATGCTTTTTGTGTAACTTTTCTACCAGCTTCTCAATAAAAGAAGAAAGTAAGAGAGAAAGCTACTCCAAATGAAATTACATTTAATGCAATCATTAATAATAAATTTTTAATATCATTTGTATATAATATAAGTCCTGGTATTACTGTAACACCCATTCCTTTGCATGTTACACTAAATATTCCAGCAAATAAACCACCAACGAATCCACCAACTGATGCAAATATAAATGGTTTTATTGCTGGTAAATTGACACCAAATATTGCTGGTTCAGTTATTCCGAAAAATGTAGAAGTTGCAGATGATATACCTAAGTTTCTTTGTTGTTTAGATTTCGCTTTTATCGCAACAGCCATTGCAGCTCCACCTTGTGAAATAATTGATGCTGTTCATATTGCATTAAAGATTGAACCACTTAAGTGCCCTGCTGCATCTGGTGTGTTACCTTTAATTACAAGTTGCATTTCTAATCCTTGTAATATTTGATGACATCCAGTGATGACGATAGCTTGTAAAATACCAGCTATTAAACCTGTACCAAAACCAAATGGAATACTTAAAATTGCTTGTGTTGCTATTAAAATACCTTCTTCAACCATTAATAATATTGGTCCCAATACAAATAAAGCTACTAATAATGAAACTACAATAGTTAAAAATGGTGTAAATATTATGTTAACAGCCTTTGGCATTCAAGTTTTTATTCATTTTTCTAAATATGCAACTCCTATACCAATTACTAATGCAGGTAAAACAGATCCTTGATAACCTGTTATTGGAATAATTCACAATTTAATTGGAACAACTGGATTAGTCATTCAACCCAATCCTGTTGCTTCTTTTCAAACAGTTTGCATATCTTTACCATCAAATTTACTTGCGTCAAATGAACTTGCAAAATCTTGTTGAGCATTTCAAGTTGCAATTGAACCCTTATCTGGTAACAAAGGACTTATTAACATTAATCCTACTATTATCCCTAAAACAGGGCTTCCACCAAATTTTTTTACAGTTGATCAACATACTAGTACTGATAACGAGCTAAAAGCTGTTTTAGTAATAATATCAAGTATTTTTCCTAATAAAGATTCTGTATCATAATGAAATATATTTTGAAATAACGCTGCAAATCCCATTGCAAGTCCAGCAGCAACTATAGCTGGTACAATTGGTAAGAAAATATCACCTAATGCTTTCATACTTAATTGTATTCAAGCAAACTTTCCTCCCCTATTTCTAATTGCTTCTTTTGACTCTTTAGCTTTAAGTTTGAATTCTTCAAATGATTCTTTTTTACTTTTTTGCAAATCTTCTGTTGAAGTTTTTTCTGTTTTATTATAAATCTTTTGTACCTCAGCGTAAACTGATTCAACAACACCGGTTCCCAATATTATTTGTAATTGATTTTGTGTTCAATTAGTACCTTTGGCAATCGGAGACTCCTTAATCGCACTAATATTAACTTTTTCTTTATCTTTAATATTGAAACGAAGTCTAGTAACGCAATGTAAGTAATTATCAATATTATCTTTACCACCAACAGCATCATAAAACCTTTGTGCTTCAATTGCATAATTAACTTTCTTCATAATATACCTTTCTATGTAATTTTATTTTCGTCACTCTATAAAATTTCACTCAAACTCTTCTGGTTTATAATAACTTTTTCTATACTCTAATACTTCTCCGAAAATATCATAAACTTTGCCCTCATCAAGAATCAATGCATCGATTGATTCATCAAAATGGTCAAACTTATCTAATATATCTTCAACGTTTTTAACATAATTAATTTTTTTTGTTGCATGACTAACAATAGAATTAGTATTATTTTCAATGTAATGCATTAAGCCGTTATTATTTAATTTTTCTAGGGTTAAACCTATAAACTTTTCTTTTAATAAATAGCTAATTTGGAATAATATTACTTTTTTATCATTTGACATTCTAGTACAATGAAATTCCAATAAAACACTACCTTCTTGATACCCACTTATTTTAGAAAACTTAGTATCACAATTAATTTCATTAAAATAAGTATATTTGTTTATTGAATCAGGAAATAACTCTCTAAAACTAAATAATAAATTATTTTTAATTTTATCTTGAACTACAAATCCTTTTCCATTAACAGATTTTACTATTTTTAATTCAATTAATTTATTAAATGCTATTCTTATAGGTTGTTCTGAGTACTTAAATTTTGTTTTTAACATATTTTGACTTGGTAGAACTTCACCAGGATGTACTTTATTTTCTCTAATTAAATACATCAAATAATCAAAAACAATCTCTCATTTTTTATCCATACCGTTTTATCCTTAATATTAATATAATTATACATTAATGAATAAGTTATAAAAGATATTGATTATTTAGTCTAATATGTTATTTATATTTAATAACATATTTTTAGAAAGTTATATACCTATGATTATAAGTTTCATAAAAAAAACCTATTCAATTTTGAATAGGTTTAAATAATATTAAAAATCTGCTTTTTTATCTCATACATATGAGTCTATGTGTGATAATTTATCTGATTTAACTTCATCAAGTTCTTTAAAGAATACTTCTTGTTTTTTTGCTAACTCGTCATATGGTAATAAGACAGATGTCATTTTCATGTTAAAGTATTTATTTGAACTTACACCATATGCATAACTTGATAATTGATATGGTAATGTATAAGTTACTTGGAATTGATATTTTGGTTTAGTTTTTAATAATGGAATTGCATAATAATCACTATAGAATGTTTGTGCTTCTAATTTACTAAATTCTTTATATCTATCAGAGTTTACACTAGTTAATTTATTATCAGCTTCAACTAACTGTTTTGTATAATTAAATCTGTCTTCAAATAGTGAAGAAATTGCTTGCCCACTACCACTATCATTTTTATCTTTCAATATTACTTTACTATATAATTCTTTAATTGCACTATTTACATTTAAACTTGCAGCATTTGATAATGCTTGGAATGCTGCAGAAGCATCTAGTTTTCCACCATTTGAAGCTTCTTCATAAGTACTATAATTAAATAGTTTTCCCATTCTTAAATATCCTTCATAATCACCATCCATTTTTATAGTTGATAAATATGTCATAGGATCTGCATAATCAGGGTTTCAACCACTTAGAGAAATATCTGAATAACCTGATGTAGATTTTGATGTATATTCTTGATCAGAAGCTGCATAAGTTACATTTACTTTAAGTGGGTTGTTTTCTATATCATTAAATTTTTGATACATTAACCCTATGTTTTGTCCAACTGAAGTTTTTATATCCGGACTTTCATAATCAATTAATTGAACGCTGGCATTATCGTTTGCAAAGTATGATTTTATATCTTCATCCTTACTTTCTTTTAGTAATTTTCTTAGCTCTTGTGCTTTTTTAGTTAATTGACTACTTAATTTTGATGCATCTTTAAGTGAGCTTGCACCAAGTCCCATAGATCTAGTAAAATCAGAACCATCTAGAAGCAATTCTCTTGTAGCCTCCTGTTTACCTTCTTGTGTTTTATCAGCATCGAATCCTTCTTGACTATTTAATGAATCAACAAAATAATCGATATAATCTTTACCATCTTCACCACTAACAAAAGTAGGTGGAACAAAAGTATTTCTTAATTGACTTGAAATATCACTAGTTCCATCATATATTGAAGAGTAATATTTTGCTCATTGAGATCTGTCTAATGTTTCAGAAATATATGCTCTAACTTCTTTCATTTGAAGTAATTTAGATTTTAGAATTGCTTCTTTTTGTTTAGTTGGATCAGCACCATAATAATCTTGGTTTAAGTAGTTAAACATTAAGAATCAAGAACCTAAACCTCCACCTCTATCTGGGTATCTAGTCATACCATCAGACTTATTAGGATTTTCCGGATCACCTACATATTTTTCTCAACCTTGTGCATCATTTATACTAACCACAAAACCACTTAATGTTTTTTGATTTGATTCAAACAATGTTCTAGCTGTTGAAGGTGTAACGTTAGACACTTTTAACTCTCTAATTCTGTTTACTTCTGTTTTATTTGCGAAATAATAATCATTATTTTTATCCAATATTAAAGTTGAATCTTGTACATAGTTTGTTGGTAAAAATGCCCCTGAGTAGTACCCTAATTTATAATCTTTATCAATATTTGGATTTACTAATACTTCATCATGTAGTGGAGCAAAAACACCATATGTTAATAATGACTCAAAATAAGGAGTGTTTTTAGTTAATGTAAACTTAACAGTATTGTCATTTGAATTAGCCTCTATACCCAATCCTCCTGATTTTGACATATTATCAAATATTTTATCAAAATCATAATCATCTTTATCTTTTTGTGCAAGCGCTTCTGTATTTATCTCTTTAGCACCTTTAATAAAGTCAGCTCATAAGTTATATACAGGTGATGCATTCATTGGATTTAAAACAAATCTTGCTGTATTGACAAAATCATTAACAGTAATATTTCTTACAACTTCACCATTATATCTATATCACTTTGCATCTGATCTTAATTGATATTTTCATTCCTTTTTAGCTTCATCATGCCAACCTATTGTTGGATCACTATTTGAATATTCCTTTTTAGGTAAAAATAAATCACCAAATACTCTACCATACTCATCACCCGCTAAAGGTGTTGCGTTAGTATTGGCTAAAGTATAATAATCTCCTTCAGACATTGTTTTTGCTGTCACTCAATGTTCGACATTAGTCAATACAGTCTTATATGTACTGTCAGGGTCTATATCTTTACCACAAGAAACAACTAAGCCAGTTGATAGTGTAGATACCAATGATAATGACATTAATGATATTAATAATCTTTTCATTTTTTTAACCTTTCATTTATTCTATTTTATATTTTTTATTTTAGCTTTATACTCGTTATATTCCCTATTGTTTATATAAACATAATGTCCTTCTTCCAACTTTTTAAATGATGGTAAGTCAAAAATATAGTCATAATGTTCTTTATCAGGCTCATATACAAAGCTCTTTATATTTCTTGCAAGTGACGGCTCAGGTTGAGGTATTGCTGATAATAGAGATTTAGTATATGGGTGAATAGGGTTTTTGAATAGTTCATCAGCTTCAGCCATTTCTAATATTTGCCCGTGATATATAACTGCTATTCTATCAGTTATAAATCTAACAACACTTAAATCATGTGCTACAAATATAAATGTAATATCTTGTTCTTGCTGAAACTTTTTAAATAAATTTAGAACCTGAGCTCTAATCGAAACATCTAATGCCGAAATTGGTTCATCCGCTACAATAATTTTAGGTTTCATTATAAGCGATCTTGCTATACCAATTCTTTGCCTCTGACCACCTGAAAATTCATGTGGATATCTTGATAAATGTTCTGGTAACAAACCAACAGATTTAATAGTTTTTAGAATTAAGTATTTTTTAACATCTTTTGGTTTTATACTTTTAATATCACTTATTTTATTTGAATTATGTAAATTATAATAGTCCATATATTCTTTTTTAGATTCTTCTGATTTATATAATTTTTTGAAATTACATAATCCTTCACCTACAATTTCTTCAATTGCCATTCTATCATTTAAAGATGAACCTGGATCTTGAAAAATCATTTGAATATTCCTTCTATTTTCTCTTACATCTTTTTTACTCATTGGTTTAAAGAAAAATGACTTTCTTACCAGATTATCTATAGAAGGTAATTCTAAGAATTCAATAAACTCAACTATATTTTCATAGTCGCTTTTTGTATAATTATTCTCAATTGATTTTCACTTATAATAGTGCTCAATCAGTTCGGCATCTTTTACAATATTTCTTTTTACAATTTTTTTAATATAGTTTAATTCTATTTTTAATGAATCTATACTTTCATCATCCAATTTTTTTCTACTTGTAATCAACTCCTTTAATGTATTTTCAAAGTCGGTATTTTGTAATTTTTTATAATAAATATCCAACTTCTTATAATCATAATTATTATTACTAAATGAATCCAATATACTTTTACAAACACTTATGTTCATATTTTTTTTAGACCAAAAGTCTCTTTTAAAATATTCAAGTTTTTCAATATAATTCTTATCAGCTTCTTCTCCTAGACTATAAAGTATATTAAGTTGGTTATTACATTCATTAATGAAATCTGTTCTTTTAATATAAATCATTTTGTAATATAATGGTAATTTTTTATCTTTAATTTTTGAAGGAGCTACTAATAATGTATTTTCATATTGAATTTTCTTACATATTTCAATGCAATCAATTAAATATAAATTCTTTGTAATTACGTTATCTAAACTATTAAACAATGGTTCTATTAAATCTGAAAATACGTACAGTTTTTTCAGATCAACTTTAGACTTATTTAAGATTCCGTTTGTTAATAGAAATATTTCTTCAACATTTTTTTTAAGCTCAAATATTAATTTATTTATTTGATATTGCTTTGTTAATATTGAGTTTTCAAGTTCCAAAGAAATCTCAGGTATTTGTTTCGTAATATTTTTTACAAATCTTACTATTCTTTCTTGTTTTTTACTCATTCTATTAATAATTTCTAAACTATACTTATACATTTCATCAATGTAAATTATTTTATTAATATTTAATTTATTTATAAAGTCTTCTTTCTTTATTTTTTTAGATGCATCATTATTTGAATATATTTTTTTTAAATCTTCAAACAAATATTTTAAATTCTTTGTTATGGAATAGATTTTGTTTTCAAAGTCCTGTAATTTTTTCGTAATCGAAATGTTTAATTTATATAAACTTTCCGCTTTTCCTGCAACTATCACGTCATCCATATAAATTGCACCATCATTTAAACCTTGAACACCAACTATAGATCTTGCTATTGTAGTTTTACCACTACCAGACTCACCAACTAATCCAAAGATTTCTCCTTTAAATATATCAATTGTTGTCTCATTAACAGCCTTAAGTTTTTTTCCTTTGTTCCTAAAAACAATACTAATATCTCGAATTTTCAGAAAAGGATTACTCTTTTTTATATTTGTCATAATAATTCTCTTTCTATTATTAATCTTCAATCTTACTTCTTAAATCATTAAGAATTTCTGGTTTAAGAGTTTTTGGTGCTCTATCATCAAGTAATCAAGTTTTAGCATAGTGAGTTTCACTAATTTTAAACATAGGTGGTTCATACACTCTATCAACTTCTAGTGCAAAATCACTTCTTAAAGAAAATGCATCCCCTTTTATTTTTTTAAACAAGGAAGGTGGAGACCCCTTTATTGAATATAAATCTTTTCCCTTCTCTCCTAGTTGTGGGAGTGATGATAATAAAGCTCACGTATATGGATGTTTTGGATCATGGAATATCTCATCTGTTTTTCCAAACTCAATTATTTGACCTGAATACATAACAGCAATTCTATCAGCAAGTTTTGCAACAACTCCTAAATCATGTGTAATAAATATAACAGTAAACCTGTACTCTTCTTGTAGTTCCTTTATTAAATCAAGTATTTGTGCTTGAATGGTAACATCTAGTGCAGTTGTTGGTTCATCACATATTAATATTTTTGGTCTACATGCTAATGCAATCGCAATAACAACCCTTTGTCTCATCCCTCCAGAATATTGACCAGGTATATCTTTATACCTTCTTTCAGCATCTGGAATACCTACTTTTTTTAGGAGTTCTATTGCTTCTTTTTTAGCTTTTTTCTTAGACATTTTTATTTTTTTTCTTAAAACCTCTGAAATTTGAAAACCTACTGATAGCAATGGGTTTAACGAAGTCATTGGATCTTGAAATATTGTAGAAATTGTCTTCCCTCTTAAGTTTCTAATATCTTTTAAAGCTTTAAACTTTTTAAATATATTTATAGATTTAATTGTATTTCAAACTTTAAATATTTTGTCTAAATCTAGGGTTTTATTATTAAATAAATTTATAATGTAATTTTCAATTAAAATTTCTAATTCAAAGTTATATGTTTTTGAAGCATAATAACAAATAAAACTATTAAAACTTTTATTTTTATAAAACATTAATTCTTTTTCATCGATTACAAGTTTTTTCGATAATAAAGTGTACTTTTCTATAAGTATTTTTAAAGAAGATTTGCTAAATTCCTCTGTAAATATTTCTTCATAAAATTCAATAAAAGTATTTTTTATATACAGACTTTGATTTTCTATAAAAGTTTTATTTTTTACATTTTTTAATAATAACTTAAGATGATTTAATTTAAAAAATATTATTAGACTGTCTATATTAAGTACCAAATTGGATCTATTTAAAAGTTTTAAAAATCTTATTATCTTAAAAAGATTATATTTATCAAATAAACTAGGTCCTTTTATTTTTCTTTTATTTGAAGATAATTGAAAATAATCATATTCAATATCATCATTTTTTTTATTTCTATACTCAATATTATTAATATATTTTAATTCATCTTTTAAGATATCAATTTTATCTTTATATATTTTAATACTTGATTTTTTCGAAAAATCTAAACCAAGTTTATTATTAGAATTAATTAAATTTTCTAGCTTCGACTGAAAATAATTAATTTTTTTGTTTAATTTAATTTCATTTAATTTTTTTAACTTATTTTTATACTTTCTATTTAACTTAATTTCTTTATTAAATGATTTAGTAACCGCTTTAATTGTATATTTATCAATTATATTTTTTTGTAATCTAACTAAATCAATTGGTTCTTTAAAATAAGATTCATTCGTAGTTTTAGATTCTTCGTTTGGAAAATAAATGATTGAACCATCTGAAATATAACCATTCATTTCCAACATTCCTGTAAAGGTTTTTGTTATAACTGATTTTCCACTACCCGATTCTCCAACAATAGCTAATATTTCCTGATCATAAACATCAAGAGAAACATTTCTAATAGCTGTTAAAATATTTTTTCTGATTCTAAATTTTACCTCAACATTATTTAATGATAGTATTTTATTCTTCATTATCTATGTAGTTTTGGATCTAGTGAATCAGAAATTATTTTACCAGTTACGAAAAACAATAAGGACATTCCACTTATAATTCCAATTGGAATATATAATAAGTGAGGATATACTTGTCAAGTAGTATCAATTAATGCAGAATTTAAAATAGAACCTAATGAAGCTTCACTTATTAAATCTTTAACAAATCCAAAATTATAGTAAGTTAATGTTGAATCTAATGCAATTGCTCCAGGAATTGAATATGATGCAGTTTGTACTACTATTGGTAATATTTTAGGCAAAATATTTTTAAACATGATTCTAAACCCTCTTGTTCCCAAGATTTTAGATGCAACATTATACTCTGCATGTCTTATTAAAATTGTTTGTACTCTAATTACCGAAGCAATTCCCATTCAACTTGTTATAGATATTGCAAGAATTAAAATTGGCATAGTTGCAACACCACCAAACAACAATATAATTAATAATCATAATACAATTGATGGTATTAATGAGATATATCTAATAATTTCAATAAATATAATATCAAGTTTTGAAAAATATCCTCAAATTAATCCTAATATAATACCAACTACTATTTCTATTGATGAAATAGCTGCTGCAAAAACTAATGTAGTTCTTGATCCAATTCAAATTTTATTTCAAAGATCTTCACCAAGTAAACCTAATCCAAATCAATGTTCACTACTAGGAGAAGCTGGTCTTGAAGTTGTTTTATCAGAAGGTACGGGTACCTCACCTCTTGCAACTGTAATTGTCATAATTATATAAATTATCATAATAACGAGTGTAATCATAAAGATTTTTTTAGTAAATAAAGACTTAAATACTGATTTTCAATAACTGTAAGGTTTTGAATCTATAACTTCAGCCTTTTTTTCATTCTCATTATCTATATACTTAAATAATAATTTATCGATCTTACTAATATCAAAATTTTTATTTATATATTTAAATTTCATAATTTTCCTTTTCTAACTTAATTTAACTCTTGGGTCCATTAGTACAAGTATTAAATCACTTACCAGTGATGAGAATACACCAACACCAGCTGATAATGTTATAAAACCTAATACAATGAATATATCATTTGTTGCGACACCAGTTAGTATATATTTACTCATTCCTGGCGCACCTCAGAACCTCTCAATTAAAAGACTTGAACCAAATAATGATAGAATTAATGCACCTGGTATAACTCTAATAATTCTTACTCCAGCATTTCTAAAAATATGTACATAGAAAATATAAGTTGAGCTTAAACCTTTTGATTCAGCAAACTTAGTATAGTCAGCGGTCATTTCATCTATAATATATCTTCTAGTTTCAATGACAATACCTGGAATTGTAATAATCGATAAAGCTATAACAGCCATAAAGTTCGTTCAATCATCAACACCTCAAATACCAGCATTTCCTAAATACTGTACTGACAATAGTCAGAATACCGATATCAATATTGTTGCTGGGGCTGAAATCATTATTAAAAATAATCAACTTAATGAGTTATCTAATGACTTTTCTTTATTTTTTGCACATATTATACCTAATGGAATTCCTAATGCAAACGATAAGATAATTGAACTAAAACCAATTGTAAATGAAATTGGCATCGCAGTTTTAAATTGATCATATACAGGATAATTAATAATACCATTTGATTTATTCATTATTAAACCTAATCAAAACCACTTAGTTTGTGGTTCACCTCAGACAACCTTTACTTGACTAACAGATAAAGGTAACTGAATTTGCTTTGGAATAAATGGTGTTATATTTCTTCAATATATTAAAACCTGTTTTAAAATTGGTCCGTTTAACCCTAACGCTTCTTTTCTATTATTTACAACAGCATTTCATTCAGGACTGTAAGGCCTTACAGTTGGTTTCTGAAAATCAAAATCATTCATTATTGAAATATCATTTATAGATAATGCAATAAGTATATAAACTGTTCCTATTGCTAAATATAAGCTTATAAATGCATATATTATTCTTTTTAAAGAATACGTCAATAATGGTGTTTTTTTTATAAAATCTCTATTTATAGTATTAAACTTACTAAAAAGATATTTAAATCTCTCAAAATGCGCACGCTTTTTGTAAGAGTTATTTAATTTATTATTTAATTCTTCAATTATTGGTAAACTTTTATTTTGAAATTTTTTTTCTGAAGAACTTAAACCGTTTTTTTTCATATATTTTCTTTCTATATTCACAAGTTATAAATAAGATATAATAAATATAAACTATTTATTAGGGGGTATTATGAGTAAAAAAACAAGAAGTCAAATTAAAGAAGTAAGAAAAGCTATAAAAGATGAACATAACCAATATGTAAATAATAAGATTGATCAAATGTTTGAAAATCCTATTCAAAGGCAAATGAACTTTGATAAATCTAGAAAACTAAGATTATATGATTATTTTATTATTGTAACTCTTGCACTTTTAATGATTGGACTATCTTTTATAATTTCAATTTTTATTATAAAAGATATTAATATGGTAAGTTGAGTTACATCAGCTTTTACATTAATTTGTTTATTTTCCGCAATAGTAACTGGATGACTTAAGAATAATCTTGTAGCCAAATTCTTTAATGATAAAAGAAGAAGATATCAGACTACTATGACAGAAGAAGAAGGTTTATTTAGAAGAATTATTAAAATAATTTTATTTACTTCTTTAATTTTACTAATTATTAGTATAATTTTTATTTTCACATTTAAATAAATATGTCTTTTTTCTCATTTTTTTTCAATAAATAGTTCTCTTATCGGAACTGAACTATACTCCTTTCTTTGTATGAAGGATGACTTTAATAAAAAACCCTATTATGAAGTTTTCACAATAGGGTTTTATTATAGTCATTCTATACCTAATAATTGTTAAACTTTAATGCTTTTTAAATATGCAAAAATAATAATGTATCTATCATTATTATTCAAAATAAACTTGGTAGAATTTTTACACATTTTATACATTATCGTTTCCTCCATAACACTTTTATAATAACAAAATTTTTAAGTTTTGTATAGTTTTTTTTGCTTTTTTTATTTTTTATATAAATAACACAAAATCAGTGTTGATGTTGCTATATATAAAAACAGTGGTAATACAATACCAAATAATTTAATAAATCAAAGTCCTAAGGATAAATTATAAGCTTTATAAATAAAGATTTTTGTCTTTATTATCTTTGATTATGAGAAATCGTATAAAAATTAAGTTAGTTATCAATAATTAAAAAATATACCAAAAAATAAAAAGATAAATTAAATTAAGTGATAAAAACTTAAATTTCATGAGTGAATTTAATAATAATATTATATCCCGATGCATATATTGTAATAGCAACTTATAACTAAAAAAAATAACAAAAATTTCGTACTGTTTTTTTAATATAATACTTAAATAAATAATTAGTAGAGTATTTATAACTTATTTAGAATTGTAATTGTCAAATATGCTGAAAATATTAGCAGGTTATTTTAGAGACTATGCAACTACACAAGATATTATAAAATATAGAAATTGGCTTTTATTAAATATACTATCAATTAAAAATGTAAATTATAATCAAAATGAAATTAACTAAAATATATAGATAATATGAAGATAATTTATGGTTTTATACCCATTTGCAATTTATTTTTTATTCTTTAAAAACTGCATCAAAAAAAACTTTAATAACACAAGAAAAAATTTGATGAAAATACTTTTGGCAAACTTAATAAAAATAATTCAACATTAATTCATGAATATGTTGAATTAATTTAACTATTATTAATTATTATGTTTATAGCATTTTTGGATTTAAAAATTGAATAATTCGAAATAAATTTACTATTAATAAAGAAAATATTATTAAGATGCAAGAAAATAAAAATAGATGTCATTAAAAATCTAGTGAGTAATTTTGTTTTAGTTATTTTAAAGATCAAAATAAACCCAATAATGAATTTAAATTATCAAATATAATTACGTCAAAATATTATTTTCATTACTTTTATTTAATAAAATACAACGATACTGTAATTATAATGTTTGCAAAAATACTTGATAAATTCTGGTTAAAAATTATAAAAAACCAGTATTTTGAACTGGTTTTAATTATTATACTCACTCAAATATTTAATTTTAACTGTATGCTATTTTAAAAATTTTTTTTGTATTAATATACCAACACCTAGTCCTACTCCTAAACATAAAACAGCAGTAAGTGTTATTGAAGTAGGTAAAACTCATGATGGAGTTGATGCACTTTGATTAGAAGTTTCGTTATCTTTAATATCAATTCCAAATACTACACCTTTATAAATATCTTTTGGATATACTGAAGGCATTATATCAGAATAATTATTCTCACAAAACTCAGCTTGACTTTGTGATTGACTTAAAAACCCATCCATAACATGACCAAACTCATGATTTAAAGTACCTCATATATTTGCTGTACTTCACCAATTTTGTTTATACTCACTATTTTCTGAATCACTTTTATACATAGTTAATGATTTACCAGTGTAAACTAAATAAGAGTATCTTGTACTATATGTATCGGCATTTACGGTTGAAGTGTAAGCCATTACCCCTTCTTTGTTATCGGCCAATGGATAGTCTGGTGTAATAATAAAAGCTGTTAGATAATGCAACAAGTAATCACTATCTTTTACTCTTCCAATATACAAAGAAGTATTAAACATATCTAAAACTTGTTTTTTAATTAAATTTAGTTTGCTATCTGTAAAACTATAAAATTTCCCAAAAGTATTAAATGTAGATTTTAAATCAATTGTAGAAATACTTTCATTATTTAATTCAAATTCTGTTTCTTTTTTATAATAATCGCTTAATTCATCAAATGAATTAAATGATAGTTTACCAGTTTTACCTTCTATAAGATTTGAATATTCTAAAATTGAAGATTCACTAGCCTTAGTGTATAAATCATAGTTTAATCTAGCTAACTCATTTTTATCAAACGGACTTTTAAGATTAAATACATCATTTTCTAATTGAGTTATTACTTGTTCAGAAAATCTTCCGCTAGAATAACTAAAGTCATTTTGTGTTACGCCACTATATCTTAAAGTAAATAATCATGCTTGTAATGAAGAATACAATGCATTAGCTCCATATGAACCTGTATTATTTTTAACACCTTCTAAATCTAACATTCCAAAGTTATCATTATCAAATAATAGATCTTCATTTGTAAGGTCAGTGGGTTTTGATTGTAAAGATGTTTTTAAAATTAAATTATCTTTATTACTTTCTTTGTTAAAATCTTCATTTATTATTGATTCAACTTCTGGTCAATCTTCTTCTGAAATTCCACCATCAAATTTATTTTTTAATTTATTATAAATATGTAAAAAATAATAATTTATAATTTCTCAAGCTTTGTTTTTCATTTTATCACTAGTAGATTGTCATCTTGCATAACTTTCAGCAAAAAACTCTTTATAATTTGACATTCCATATAAAGATAAGTTTGTTATACTTGAGCTTAGATTTATTTCAAATAAACTTTTACTATTTTCCAAAAGTTCCATCAACTTCTGATTTTTATTGTCCTCAGTTTTATAACTATCTATATAAGATTGTTCTATTTCTTGTACATACTTATTTTGAGATATGTCAGAATGCTTTCACAAAAAATATTGTAGTGATCTTCCGCTTCACATTATATATTTATTATTAGACGCAGAATCCTTAAAAGTAACATTCTCAAAATTAAATTCATTTTTGTTATTACTTTTAGTATTACTTATATTTATAAAAAGTGTTGATAAAAATGTTATAAATATAAAAACTAATATAACTGATATTTTTTTTCGTAAATTCATATTTTCCTTTCATATATTTTAATTTTATTATGCTGGTCCTTATTAATGTTTTAATATTTATTAATAATTATCTAAAAACAAAATAATGTATTACATTTATTTAAAAAAAGCTTCTATAGTTAGAAGCTTTTATAAATATCATATTTTTAGAAAACTTTAACTAATAAAAAATAAAAATGTTTATAAACATAGTTTTATTAATATTATTTTTAATTAATTTTGCGTTTTTAATTATCATTATTGAACCCTCATAATAATAAAAGTATACACTATAAGTTAACATTTACATACTATTTTTATATTTTTTTTGAAAAAATTATGAGTAGTAAGCGATTATGTCACAAGTATATTTTACCTAGAGGTAATCTTAGAAACGATTAATTTAGACATAATGAAACAGATAAAATTGTACGTAATTAGTGGCTTATAAAATAAATTAAATGATATTAATACCAGTAAACTGAAACTTAGTTGATATAAAAGACATACAAATCGTAAACTTATGAGTATATAAATATTGTTCCTAAGGATTTTAATTATAAAAAAAAATTATATTAAAAATATGCCTTAATTTTCACATATAAATTGTAAATAATTAGTTCCCCGATTTTACTGCTATAAAACATACTCAACAATCTCAAAAAGATAATAAAATTTCTAACTTTATTTTTAAGTAATATTTATAATAATAAATTAATAAAGTGTTTTATAGAACATCTAAACAGTGTGATTGACAAATATAATGTAAAAATATAAGTAGATTATTTAATTGTGCACAAACTACAGAAAGTTATAATCAAATAAATAGAGAATGATTTATTAAATAAGGTGTTCCAATAAAAATGTAATAGCTAATAAAATGTACTTAGATCTTAAATACATAGAGAACGAGAAAGTTATCGAGCTCTTAAAATCAAATGAAGTTTATTTTTATTATTTTAAATTGTATAAAAATCGAAATGTTTAGTAAATATCTTAAATTAATATTTAAAATATAATAAATTATTTTAAGTTCATATTAATTATTAGAAATTGGTTATTAAAAATTTACAGAAAATCCTATTATTCTTTATCATTTAGATAGCAATATTTTTTAATAATGGTTCAAATACCTATTTAATATAAAAATGAATTGTGCGTTTTGTGTTTGGAATACTTATTTAGAACCTAAAATAAGAGCTATGAGTATTATCCTACAATCTATATTAAATTTTATATCCTTATATATTAAATTGTAAGTAAAGTAATAAAATTAATACTCAAAAAAAATAATTAGCAAAAAATTAATTATTATATACAAATATTTATAATTCAATAATTATAATAATAATTTTAAGATTTATCCGTCATTTTTAGAACTATTATTAAATTCATCGATGTCAATTTTATAATCCTTTTTATTTAAAGTGATTTTCTTTTTAATTTTTAAATTTCCTAATTTAGTTAATGGATATTTATTAGTTTTTTTCATTGTGTATTTCATCCTTATTAATAATATTATATATTAATAAATAAAAATATATAAAATATACTCAAAAACTTGGCTAATTTAGATTAAATACATTTAAAAGCAAGTAAAAAATATAAATTTGCTACTAGTATTATTGTTCAAAAAAAGATAATAACCAGAAATGAAATATATTAAAGTACTAATAAACGGGAATTTAAAACTATATGTAACATAATTCATCGTGTTTAAGTATTAAGAAATATATTTTAATAACAAAGTCAGTTAATCATTATTAATAAATATAACAAAGTTATTTTAATAATTAATAAAAATAAAAAAATTATGTTAAGAAACAAAATATTAAATTTCATGAATTAATATAATGTTCAAAACACATCTATATATTTTTTTGTCTAATATAACTTTAACAACACAAAAGAAAGCATTAGTAAATTATTTTTTTCACTTTAATGATAATGAACAAAAAAATTAAAAGTAAAAAATATTATAGTGACTCAAGATATGAAAAACATATTATAATGCTAATTTAAAAATTTAATTAATCATTTCTGCTTCTATTAATTATTCTAAATATATTATTTTAAAATTTAGTAAAGTACCTAATAATAATTTCTTATATAGTTTAACAATATCTTTAATAATGGGTCAAGCATCTATTTCAATAATAAAATAAACGGTGTTTTTTGGATTGAACCATTATATTTGAAACTTAAATTAAAAGTTATAATTATGAAAATACAAAATAATAATTACTATTATTTTGATTTAAAATTATTTTTATAATATTAATGAAATTAAAGACTATGTAATCAAAGAAAATAAATTATATAGTGATAAAAAACACTTTATTAAGATAATACTTCCAAACATAGAAAGTTTTGAAATATAATAATTAATTTTTTTTAATAAAAACAGAAAAGTATAAAAATTAAATACTACTTTTTTAGTGTAACAATTAAATTTTATAAGGTTATTAAAAAACATTTTTTATTTTCTAATAAAAATAATAAAAAACTATACAAATTAATTAACAATAATTGTTATAAATGTATAGTTTTTAATTAATCTATAAACTTTTTCTTTTTTGTTTCTTTTTCAATTTTTTTGCTTTAATATCTTCACTTACAAATTCACTAGAAATTAGTTGATTTCTTCTTCAAGGATCTGGTAAGTAATGATAACTAAAGAATACAATTCCATCAAGTATTAACATCGCAATACCAGGTAGCATAGCTATAAGCACTGAAAATGCAATTAAATATCAATTTTTAGTTGTGTATTCATCAAGTGTTGGTAGTTTCATAACTTCGCTATTAAATACAGGTATAAATATAATAATTATATTAATCATAATTGAACAAAAACTTGCAATTCAAAGTGTTTTATTAAATATTAAATTTATTTTCTTGCTTGCTTTTCAATTAGATAACTTTATAAAATTAGCAAAGAAACAAGGTGCACTTGTAATAGTAATAAACATTGTTAATCTACCATGACTTTGTAATGAAGTTTTAGTACTATAACTTATGTCTTTTGCTCTAAGCGCTTCAAATCATGAAGTATACTTACCGTCAGTTAAATCACTAACTTCTTGATTAGTTGTATATATCATTCCTAAATAGAAACCACCAATTGTTGCTATTGAAGTAAAAAAAATAATTTTGGCCAATGTATACCATAAACCTTGCAATATAGGATTCTTTCCTTTTATTGGTTTTACTTTCATTAATGTATTATCATTACCACCCATACCAATTGCTAATGCAATAATTGATTCTACAATTAAATTCATTCATAAAATATTTGTAGCATCTAATGGTGAAATTGTATTTATTGATGAAAGAATAAATATTGATAATACATTTGCTAAATTAACTCCAATAATAAAAGATATTGCTCGCTTAATTTTTTGATAAACATTTCTTCCTTCATTAACACCTTTTATAATGGTTTCAAAGTTATCATCAGTTAATATAACATCAGCAGCATCTTTTGCAACATCAGTTCCGGTAATACCCATAGCAACACCAATATCAGCTTTTGCTAAACTCGGTGCATCATTAACTCCATCACCTGTCATAGAAACTATGTAATTGTGTTTCTTTAAAGCATCCACTATCCTTACTTTATGTTCTGGATTAACTCTAGCAAAAACTCTAATTTGTTCTATTATTTTAGCAAGTTCATCATCATTCATTTTGTTTAGATCATCAGAACTTAAAACTTCGTCTTTACTATGCGCTAAATCAAGATCTCGTGCAATTGCTAATGCAGTTGACGCATGGTCACCAGTTATCATAACAACTCTAATACCTGCATCATGAGCTAATTGAACTGCTCTTACAGCGCTATCTCTAACAGGGTCAATCATTGCTACCGCTCCAATAAAAGTAAGATTATTTTCAAGTTCTTTTTTATTATTATCACTATCTGCTATTTTATATGCAAAACCAAGCACCCTTAAAGCGTGTTCTGATAAATCTTGATATAAAGACATCATCGAGTCAATATCTTCAGGAGTAATTGGTCTAATTTCATCATTAATCATTATTTTATTACATTTTTTTAATAATTCATCAATTGCACCTTTTGTAAATACATGATTTTGATCATCAATTATATTAACTGTTGTCATCATTTTACGTTCGCTATCAAAAGGTACTTCAAAAACTCTTTTTCATTTTTTACGTACTATTTTATCGTCATACTCGTGTATTTCTGAATAATCAACTAAAGCTAATTCAGTTGGGTCACCAATTCTTTCTCCACCTTCAACAATAGAGTCGTTACACAACACCATCGCTTTTAAGAATAAATCTTTTTGTTTACTACTCTTATATTCAAAATTGGTTGCATCTTGGATAGCATTATTAATAATTAATCTTTTAACTGTCATCCTATTTTGAGTAAGTGTTCCAGTTTTATCAGTACAAATATAATTTACACTTCCTAATGTTTCAACTGCTTGTAATTTTTTTACTATAACATTTTCTGAAGCCATTTTTTTTGTACTTAAACTTAAAGTTATAGAAACGATTGCCGCTAAACATTCGGGTATTACACCAATTGCTAAAGTAATTCCAACCATTAAATAGTTTGCTCAAGCTTCTTGGTTACCACTAAAGAACAATGTTAAAAATATAATAATCCCAATTATAAAACTTAACCCAGCTACTCAGTAAGTAAATTTATTAAGTTTTTTTTCTAATGGAGTTAATTCCTCACTATTATTAGTAATTGATTCTGATATTTTACCGATTTCAGTTTCTTTTGCAATTCTAACAACTACACCAATTGCTCTACCATTAGTTGTAAAAGTAGACATAAAAGCAATATTTTTCATTTCTGCTAATATATCTGTTTTTTGTTTTAATGGATGATGTGTTTTTAATACAGGAATTGATTCTCCTGTTAAAATTGACTCATCAACATATAAATCACTTTGTTCAATAATTCTTAGATCTGCAGGAACATATCTACCAGCTTCTAAAACTACAACATCTCCAATAGTAAGTTCACTAGCATCGATTTCTTGTTGTTGACCATTTCTTATTACAACAGCCCTAGGTTTGGATAAATTCTTTAGAGCATTAGTTGATTTTCTGGCCTTCATCTTTTGTACTGTCTCTAAAATAGCGTCAATCAATACTATTGTAACAATAACAATAGCATCAATAAATTCTTCGGGTTCTACTTTACCCTTATTACTAATTAATTGTGCAGTAATTGAAAATATAGCAGCCAATATTAATACCAATAAAATTGGCTCTACTAGTGCTTTTAAAAAAATTATGAATCAATGTTCATTTTTCTTTGTTTTAATCTCATTTTTACCATATTTTTGATAATTTTCTTCAACTTGTTTATCAGTCAATCCATCTTCTAAATTAACATCATAGTTTTTTTCAATTTTCTTTGCGTCTAACGAAAGATAATCTTCCATATTCTTACTCCACTTTCTTTTGCTTTAAAAATTATATCATTTAATTTTAAAATCTTAATATATTCTAAAATTTTTATACCCTTTTAAGTTCACATCAGTATTAATTAATTATTATTAGTTAATATACTGTTATTAAAATATGTTAAAGATAATTATTCGAAATTTTATATTAAAATACCTTTCTGCTATATAAACTTACTAATTAGTTTTCTTTTGTTTAAATATAATTAAATGTAACTAGTAAAAAAAACAAAAAAATAAGATTACAAATATACTTAATCATTTAAATCCAATTTAATGAAAATCTCATCTACTTTTAATATTTTTTATTAATCTAAGAAACAATTATATATTGTGAACCACACACAATAATAACACCAACATATAATAAAGAAAACTGTTTAAGCATATATTATTTCTTAAATATAATTTATAACTGCTAATATGAGTTATTCCAACATGACTTGTCATTATAATAAACAAATGAATAAAACTTAGTCTAATAAATAAAATAAGAACCATAGTTGGTTCATTAAAACCATCTTCACAACTAATAATTATTAAAAATAAAAATAAAATTTAAATAACATTATCAATAAATCAATTAAGGCCATTGTTTTTATACTAAAGATTTTCTTTAATAATTTTTGTCTTTATTATTATTTACTATTTTATTTTATACTTTTGATTAAAATCAATAAATTAATTTTTAATTTATTATTTAAAGTTTTATTAGTTTTTTTAAGAACTTATTTAGTTCATTTATGAAACAAAATAATTTAACTTACTTTCAATTTATTTTTTTTATATATAATTTTATTCTTTCATTTATATACTAAAAGTTTATTAATTTTTTTTATAAAGTTATTATATTTATAAAAAAAATATATATATGTACTGCTTAAATTAAAAAATATAAAACTTTTTTAAAAAAGATCAATTTATTTATATGAGCTAATTTATTTTGATATAAAACTAAATCAAACAATTTCTTATTATATATTTTACATATTGATTAGTAATTTAATTATTAAATTTTAAACAAAAAAAAATCATTATTTTAAATGATTTTTTATGAAAAAATAAACTCAAATTAATATTCAAGTGTTCTGATTTTATCTGAGAAATTCACAACAATTAATATTGTATAGAATATTATTGTAAATAATAGAATTGCTGATAAAATGTATAAACTTTCTGATGAGAAAGATGTAAGTTTTAAATATACAAGTGTTAATATAATCACCAATATTGTATAAGATGCTGACAAAACTAAAGAAACTTTCAATTTCGAAACTTCTCTAAAGCAGAATAATATATTTATTAATGAAAATGCAATTATTAATAACCCCAATATTAATGAAGGTATCACTATAGTTAATGCACTTCCTGTAAATATAACTAATATTGCTAAAATGAATCCCATTAATGCAATACAACCCGATGATGATACAACTGTTAATTTAGATTTGCTCAAAAATTACCTCCTATAAAAAAAATACCGAGATAAATCTCAATAACTCATATATTATAACATAAATAGTTATATTTTAAAACACTTTAACTAGCGTATTTATAATTACAGGTTTGGTTACATACAATAATTAAAAATAGTAGTTGAAATATTTAAAAAAAAGTGAATTTTTACTGTATTTTAAAATATAATATTTTTAATAAAAAGTGAGGAAGTTATGAATAATATCATAAATTTAAATTTAATACGTGGGAGTCGAAAACTTTAGCACAAAAAAATCTTGAGCTAGAGGATTTTGGTGTGCATTTAAAATAATATAATTTAGTATTTACATACTTTTTGTATTATTTTTTTTTATAGCAATTAATAGAAAGAAAAAGAAGGTGAAAAAAATGTCGTCGAAAAGATCTCGGGCTAAGTCTTTAACCAAAATGACAATAATATTTATGAGTTTTGCAATCATATTTGGTTTTAGAAATATTGTAAATAATCAAAATCAATTTGGTTTACTAGCTTGTGTGTTATTTCTTGTTGGAGGTGCAATTTATGCAATACCAATGGTTCTTATCACAGCAGAGTTTGGAAGTATAAAAAAATTAAAAAATCAAGAAGCTGGGTTAGGAAGTTTCTGTGTATTTGCTTTAGGCGAAAAAGGAGGATTTCTTGCAAGTTGATCAAGTTATTTTGGTAACTTATTCTTCTTTGCTACACTTGCACCATTTACAATAATTGCATTAAGTTATGGATTATATGGAGCTAATGGATTTGATGAATTAACAAGATACTTCGTTGATGAAAATATGCTTTCAGCAGATGGATCTGCAAGGGCAAGTGCATGTGTATTAGCAATGTTTGCAATTTTATTATTTTGAGTAGGAACTTTTATTTCAAAAAAAGGTCCAAAATGATTAGGGTGAGTTACAAATATAGGTGGTACTGCTAGTTTAATACTTGGAGTAGTATTCATATTATTTGCATTATTTTACACAATACCTGTTAATGGAATTCAATCAAATTTTAAAGGTTGATCAGATTTAAATGCTGTTGATTCAAAAAATGGATTCGATGGTGATTGGTGATCATTCTTATCAGCATTTCCTTGATTATTATTTGGTTATAATGGTATCGAAACAATGAGTGTTTTCATAAAAGATACTAAAAAAGGAATAAAAGCATTTAAAATAGCATCAATTATTGGTATGAGTATAGTTATAAGTTTAATGGTTATTGGTGGATTGGTGCTATCATTAACAATTGATCAACAACAAATTAGTGATTGAAAAATACCAAACGCTGACTTTTTAGTTTTCCCTAAAATGATTGGATTATCAGAAAATTCAGCAGGTGGTAAGGCAATTATCCATATAGCCGGTTTAGTTACGGCTTTAAATGGGATTGGTTCCCTATTCTTTTGAACTGCCGCGCCAACAAAAGTATTTTTCTCTGAAACACCAAAAAATGTAATGGGAAAATGATTATCTAAAACAGATGAAAATGGAATGCCACATAACGCATTGCTTGCACAAGCAATTGTTGTTACTGTAATACTTACAATTGTTGGTGTTACCAGTACAGCAAGTACAGATGGTGAATTAGAAAGTTCAAGTGAATTCTTAGTAAAATCAATTGATGCTACAACTACATTAGCGATTGTACAAATGTTTTTCTACTTTTGAGGATATATCCGCTTAAGACTAAAAATGGATGATACGGAAAGAGGAACCCGATTCTTTAAAAATAAAATCTTTCCAATTATTATTTGTTCGATTACTCTTATTATTCTTTTGATAGCATTCTTCTTTGGTTGTGTTCCAAGTCCAAATAAATGACAAGAAGATCCAGGTAAAGCTGCAATAAACTTTGTATTTATTTTTGGAGGTTGTGTCTTCTTTATGGGAACAGGAATGCTAGCTTACTGAATTAATGTTGAAAGAAAAGAAAGAAAAAATGGTGGTTCAATCGATAATAATAGTAGTGAAATTAATGAAATTCATATTGATAAACCTATAACTAAAGATTTAAAGATTGATTATATCGAATCATCTAATAATAATTTAAACGAAGATTCTGATCATAGATTAAATAAAAAACCCTAGAATAGTATTAAATTTAAACATAAAAATGAACAATATTGTTCATTTTTTTATATATTTAATTTACAATTAATGACACCTGTTTCAAAATCATTAAATTCAAATAAACCTTTAACTGAAAAAGTAATCTTAAATTTTTTACTATCATCAAATTTATAATTTTTAAACTCTTCTTCATTAATACTAAAGCTTAATGTGTATAACCTATTGTTTTTTTCTTTTTTAGTTGGATTTGTGAAATTAAATAATTTAGTACTTGTAACTCATCAACCACTATTCTCTTCAAAAACTCTTAATACGTAATCTATATTAATATCTTTACCTAATACATAATCGTTTCCTAGAACTAATAATACATTTATTCTATCATCTAGACCTACTAAATTATTTTTATCAGTAAATGCCATGTTATTATAAGTATGAAATGTATTACTAATTTCATCACCACATGATACTACTGTTGAAATGGTAGTTGTAACAATTGATAAACCAGATAATATTACTAAAAATCTTTTCATTTTCATTACCTCCTTACAGTAATTTAAAACTAATAATTAATTATTCTAACAATTATACTGTTTTGTCTTTATAAGTAATTGTGAAATTTCCAAATGTTGTTGTATCATCCTTTATGTTAAATACTAATTCATATTTTGTTTCATTAGATGGTTTTTCATCATTTGATGAAAAGTTTAAAACTAAATTAGCTGAATATATGTGATCATCTGAATTATTTTTACTTATATTTTCTAATTTAAAATAATTGACAGCAGTAGTGGATAAATCATTTACATACATAGTTGCTTTAACTTCAAAAGTTAATAGTTTTTGTAAGTATAAGCTATTTGGTATAATAAAAAATAGTGCAATTTGATCATCATATCCAATTAGTTCATCCTTTGAACTGACCACTAAATTTGAATCAACTTTATATCCAAAATCATCATCACATGACACTACTGTTGACGCTGTCGAAGCTACAATCCCTGTTGCAGCTAAAAATGTTAATATTTTTTTCATTTTATCCCCCTTTTTTATTAATATAAGTTATTATAACCAAAATTATTATCAAAATGAAATTCTTCTAGGCATTAAAATATAGTTTATAAATAGTTATTTTTTATTAATATAAATATTAAAAAAAACCACTTTTATTAAAGTGGATAATTTTTAATAATATTATTTAATTCTATTATCTAAATATTTTTAGTCTTATTTTTCTACTGTATCTGATTTTGTATATTTATATGTTACTTCAACTGAACCTGTAAATTTAGTAGATTCTTCTTTAGCTGTTATAGTAGCTTTTTCAGTAGTAGCACCTTCATTTAAAGTAACATCATTATCAGTTAAACTTAATTTATCATTTTTTAAATTAATAGCTTTAACTAAATCACTAAGTGATGGTGTTACTCCTTCTCCACTAATATCACCTAATTCTTTTACTTCTAAATCTTTTAAGTCTTTTTTTTCTACAGCTTCTGATTTTGTATATTTATATGTTACTTCAACTGAACCTGTAAATTTAGTAGATTCTTCTTTAGCTGTTATAGTAGCTTTTTCAGTAGTAGCACCTTCATTTAAAGTAACATCATTATCAGTTAAACTTAATTTATCATTTTTTAAATTAATAGCTTTAACTAAATCACTAAGTGATGGTGTTATTCCTTCTCCACTAATATCACCTAATTCTTTTGTAGATATTTTACTTAAATCTGTTTTTGTAGTTTCTTTTGTATCATTACCACAAGAAACAACTGTTGCTCCTGTGGTTGCAACTAACCCTGTAGCTGCTAATATTCCTAATAATTTTTTCATATTTTTTCCCCTTTCGTTGGAATTTCCAACTAAGTAAATTATAAACTTTACAATAAATAATTTCATTATTTTTATGGTGTTTTTGATCAATAAATACATTTTGAAATTAGTTTTATGAAGTAAAATAAATTTCATATTGATACATATGTTAAAAACTAATTAATTTTAATAAAATAATGATAATCATATAAATATGAAAATATATTGCTACTAGATTACAAAATATTAATTAAATTTTATGTTAAATTTTTTAAATACTTTACAAAAAAACACTAACATTAGTTAGTGTCAACATTTATATAATAAGATATTATTATTTTCTACTTTAGTTTTTAATATTGTTTTCAACCACTTTGTTAATAAATCAAATGTTACTTCAATAATGGTTAAATGTTAACATTTGGTATTATAACCACTACTAAAACTAAGCTAGTAACCTTTTCAACATGTTTATTAACAATTATTAAAGTAATAATGTTGTGATAGTTGAAATTAAACTAAAATTAGTTCCTTACATCTTATTTAGCAACATCAGTATTTTAATTATAAATATCATTTATTGGTTATTATTTAATAGTGTTAAAGTTGCTTTGAATTTCCTGTAACATCATCTTTAGCAATTAATACACATACTTTTATAACTGCAACATTTTCAAAAGCTATGCTAATTATTTTATCCTTAGATAAATAACCACCATTAACTTTAACTAATAAACTAACTTCTCATAAGTTCATTAATATATGATTTATATCACTAAAGTTATGATCTATATTATTGATATTACAATAAATACAAATTAAAAATTAAAATTATCAGGGTCAGGACCGTCTCTAAATTCCTCAATACCTTCAATTAATAATAAATCTTCTTTTGTTAAACTAAAGTCTTCAATTTGAATATTTTCTAATATTCTTTTTAATTTACTTGATTTTGGAATAATTATATAACCTAATTCATATGCTCATCGTAAACATACTTGAGCTTCTGTTTTATTATATTTTTTTGCTATATCTTGAATCTCTTTTATTTCAAAACATTTACCACGAATCATTGTTCCTCATGATTCAACTAATATATTATATTTTTTACAAGCATCAACAACTTCTTTGTTTCTTAATGCAGGGTGCAATTCAATTTGATTAATTACTGGTTTAATTCTACAATTTTGCATTAATTCGTCTAAATGATGTTTTTGGAAGTTACTTACACCAATTGATTTTACTTTACCATCATCAACAGCTTCTTCAAGTGCTTTATAACATTCTAAACGATATTCAGTAGGTCAATGAATTAATAATAAATCAATATAATCTAGATTTAACTCTTCTAAAATTAAATCTATTGCTTTTTTAGTATCTTCGTATTTGTGATCTGAGTTTCATATTTTTGAAGTTATAAATAAATCTTCTCTTTTATAATTACATTCTTTTAATGCCTTAGCAATTGTTTTATGGTTTTCATAAATTTTAGCTGTATCTATTAATTGATAACCAATATTAATAGCTTCTTTTATTACATCAATACATTCTTGTTCACTAGTTAATTTATATGTACCTAAACCAACTTTTGGTATCATAATACCATTATTCATTTTATACTTTTCTTTTAAAATATTACTCATTCGAGAATCCTCCTTGTTAACTTTATTATTAACATTAATATTATATTACTAAATGACAAGTTATATATACAGTGATTATATTATTCATTAATAATAAAAGTTATTATATATATTTTAATGATAATTTAATATAAAAAGAAACTAAAATAAATTAGTTTCTTTTTATATTAAATTTGATAATTGTTATTAATAATATTTTATTATTTTGAAGCTTCTTTTTTTGTATATGTATATGTTAATGAAGCACTACCAGTAAATTTTTCTGATAATGCTTTTGCATCAAGTTTTGCTGCTGATGTTGTAGGAGATCCATTTAGTTGAACATCATTTACAGATAAACCTAAACCCTCATTTACAGCATTAACTTGATCAACCAATTCACCAATTATTGGATTATCTCCTGCACCTTGAAATGCACCTAATGCTAATGTAATTGTACTTAAATCTTTTTTAGCAACAGCTTCTTTTTTTGAATATGAATATGTTAAATCAACACTACCAGTAAATTTTTCTGATTCTGATTTTGCTTTAAGTTTTGCTGCTGATGTTGTAGCTGATCCATCTAGTTCAACATCACTAGCAGCTAAACCTAAATCACTATTTTTTGAATTAACTTGAGCAACCAATTCTTCTAATGTTGGATTATCTCCAGCACCTTTAAATTCACCTAATGCTTTTGTTGAAATTGTAGTACTTAAATCTTTTTTAGCAGCAGCTTCTGCAGCTGATACAGCAACTTTGAATGTCTTAGTTAAACTATCTCCATATTTTAGAGTAATGTCTGAAGTACCTTCAGCAACTGCTTTTACAGTTACTTTAAATTTACCTGTACCATCATCTTTAGCAGGTGCAACACTTACTGTTGCAGCTGCAACAGTTGCAGAAGTTGCACTAAATGCAGTATCTTTAACTGGGTTACTTACAGTAACTTCAACTACTTTATCAGCATCTCCAACTTTCATTGATAAATCTTTAACTTCACTAAATGCTGAAGCTTTGTCCCCACACGATACCACTGTTGCTCCAGTGGTTGCAACTAACCCCGTAGCTGCTAATATACCTAATAATTTTTTCATCTTTCTTTTCCTCCTCGTTGGATTAACCAACTAATATAATTATAAACTTAAAAAAGTATAAAAACAATATTTTTATTTTTATTTTTATAAGCATATTTGTACTTAACATATAATATTTTCAAGTATATAAAATCACAAATATAAATAAAATGAATTTTTGACTAAAAAACTGTTATTTATTTATAAAATTAGTTGAAAACATCAATAGTAAACTTAAAGTAAGTATAATATAATACAAAATTGTATTTTACACGGAGTAAATATATTAAAGACGTTAAAGCAATTGGATTTTGAAGAAGAGTATTAATAAACTTAGTTAATGTACCATTAATTTTTGTTTCAAGTGGAATATACGTAATATTTTTAATTATATGATTTTTCAATCTAAGTCTAGTTTAGGGATGAAAGCAACAACACTGATTATCTAACAAGAAATCAAGCACCATTATTCTTAAATAGAATATCGGGTGGATTAGTTTGTTTATTATTTAAAATAGCTTTTATCCAATTGATCATGATTTGTTCAAAAAAAGGTACTTGAGCAGAAGAATTATCTAATAATTACTTAGTTAATAAAGGTGACATAGTTCAAAATCAAGTAGTAAAAGAAGAAAATAAAAGCAATTAACATATTTAGAAAATCAGCATTAAATGTTGATTTTTTTAATCTAATGTAGTGAATAAAATTGCTAAACTATTTGATAATAAATTTAAATCTTCTATTATTTTTTTATATAGTTCTTTTCTAAAAGTTTTATAATTTTTAATTCTTTCATAAGTTGGTATACCAACTTCATCCATTGGAAAACCTTTAATTACTCTAGATCTATTATAATAAATTTTATCATCGATACCTAACGAGACAAATTCTGGTTCGTTAAAATCAACTAACTTATCAATTAATTTTGGAGATAAAAATAATGGTGCTCTTAAGTCATCTTTATCAATATTAATATCATACAATTTATTAAATTCTATTGACTCCGATTGAAAGTTTTTATCCCTTTTTTTACCTTTTGTGACCTTTAAACCATTAAATGTTTTATCAAACTTTTTATTTTCTGCCAATGTTGTATCATTACATTTATATCTTGGCTTGAACATTCAATAAAATAATACAATTACTAATCCAAATAAAAATCCATCTCCAATTGAATCTAATAATAAGAAATCCTTTTTATTTATTATTAATGGTTTTTCAATATAAAAGACAATCTTATTACCTTTATATTTTAAGTGTAGATTATTAAGAACCCTTGTATTAAAATCAAAAACTAAGTCAAAATCTGTTATGTCTATATTAGTGTAATTTTCATTAAATAATTCTGTGTATATTATTTTCATTTTATCATTTGAAAATTGCTTACCAACTAGTCTTTTTTTTCTATTTTTTTTACTTATTAATAACTTTAGAATATATGACGTTAATAAAAAAATAACACCAAAACTAATAAAAATAATTATTATAAGTACATAATTAGATAATGATTCTGACCCATATAAAAATACTATTAATAAACTAACTCCTAATAAAGTACATAGTGTGCCAAAATAAAAGAAAAATCTAAAGGCTAATAAAACATTGGAATATCATTTAATAGACTTAATAAAATCTACATCTTTTTTAAATAAAAAATCTATTTTATTATAAATACTTTCTTTCATAATACCCTCTTATATAACTATTCTAACAAACATAAACTAATGAGTAAATAAAAAATAACCATATTTATTATTAATTAAATAATGGTTACATTCTTATTTTGTTACTTTTTAGTAGTTGAAGTGTTTTTTGAAGGTGTTTTTTTATTTTTTTGAGGCACATTTTTTTCTGCTTTAACTGACACTTTTTTAGTAGTTGGAGCAGATTTAGTTGCTTTTACTTCTTTTTTTACAGTTTTTATCTCTGCTTTATTAATATCATCAATTTTTTTATCTCTAAAACTAACAGTATTTGTTTTAGCTTTAATTGCTGGTGGTTTTGATAAATCTGATATTTTATTTAAAGATCCTGATTTACTTTTATTAATATTTTTTTGAAAAAATGCTAATCTTTCAACTTTTAATTCTTCTGCTCTTTTTTTATTTAATGGTTTGCCCTCGATGTTTAGTCTTTTTCTAATTTCATCAGCTGAATTTTGTTCTTTATTATGAATTATTTTCTCAATTCTGTCTTTATTAGCTAATGATATTCTCATACCAGCTGGCATTTCATTTACGTTTGCCTTACCAGCCTTACTAGACATAGTTACCCTTGCTTGTTTTATAAGTTCAGTTTTATTAAAGTTTTCTGCAAGAATTTTTGGTCTTACAACAGCTTTTAACTTTGTATCATTTTTTGTCCCTACATTATCACTAAATTCAACATTTGAACTAAAATATTGGTTATCATCATATCCCATATTGTGCTTCCTCTCAAAGTATTATTAAATTAATTATATAATATATAGATAATTTTAGAAAGTAATAAACTAATAAAAATAAAAAATATGTCCAAAATAAAAAAACCCTTTTAAAGGAATTTTGACACAAATAATAAGTATTTATTTATAATTTAACCAAACTTTTTATTTTGGTTTTGTTTGTAAATACGTTTCTCTTTTTTACTTAAGTGATATTCACGTCTTCTAGCTTCAGATTTATTTGCTGCAGCTACTTTTTGGAAACGCTTAAGAGCTTTTTCAATAGGCTCTCCTTCTTTTACAACGATGCTTGCCATCTAATTTTTCAACTCCAATTCATATAAATTATAAATAATGTTTTTGGTTCTGTCTATATATTTTTATAAAAAAGTAAAAGTTTTTTATAAAAATATATGATAAATAACCTAACTAAACCTTATTTTATAATATTTTGTTATAAAATAGCATTATATTTGATATATTGGAGGTATTTATGAAGATAATTAACTTAATTATAACAGGAGGGATTGCTGCTACTAAGGCAAAAGAATTATATAATTTGTTAATCAAAAAATATGAAGTAAATATAATAATGACTAAAAATGCTTATAAATTTGTAGATACCGAAGGACTTATTACTTACAATGAAATATTCGATAAGGAATTTTATGAAAATGGGCATCATTATGCCGATCATATTAAACTTGCTTTTAATAGTGATTTAAACATAATTTACCCAGCCACATATAACTTTATAGGTAAAGTTGCTAGTGGCATAAGTGATGATTTACCATCATTATTACTTGCTGTATGTACTTTCGATAGTTTATTTTTTCCAAGCATGAATACAAATATGTACAATAATGAAATATTACAAAAAAACAAGAAAATAATTACTAATTTAAGTAATACGCAATGATTTGAACCAAAATTTGGAAAACTTGCCAGTGGAGATTATGGCATTGGTAGAGCTTATGAACCAATTGAGGTTGTAAGTATAGTAGATAACTATTTTAATAAATTTAGTAATTTAATAGACAAAAACATATTACTTAATTTTGGTAGAACAAGAAGTTATATTGATAAGGTGAGATATATCACTAATGCCAGTAGTGGTAAGATGGGTAATGAACTTAAAAAAAGTTTAATAAGTAAATGTAATAAGTTAGTAAGTATATTCGGTGATACTGATTTTAATGTGATTCAAAATGCAAACAATATTTATGCAAATACAAATGTTAAAATGTATGAAGAAATGATAAAGCATTTTAATGATATGGATATAGTAATATGTTGTGGGGCATTAACTGATTTTGAAGTAACAAATCCCCTAGATCGTAAAATAGAAAAAAGAGTTGATAAAAATATTAATGAAATCAAATTTAAAGAATCATTAGATGTACTAAAAGAACTATCTAGGAAAAAAACAAAACAGTTCTTAGTTGGTTTCTCATTAGCAAACGACTTTAATTTAGATAAGGCAAGAAATAAGCTATTAGAAAAGAATTTAGACATGATTGTTATTAACTTAACAAATGCCTTAAATTCTGATAGTAATACTATAAAAATATTGACAAAAGATAATAATTTATACGAATATGAAAATTTAAATAAAAGTGATGTTGCTTTAAAAATAATTGAAAAAATAAACGATATTATATAGTGGAAGAATTTAAACCTTCTTCTTTATTAACATCGTTTTTTATTTTTTTACTTGAATAATATTTAATATAAACATAGGTAATTATAAAAATTAGTATTGATGCAAATATCCCTACTATAGGTAACAATCATATATTAGTTTCTTGACCATTTACAGTTGGTATAATACCACTAAATGTAAAATCAAATAGACCAGTAGAGAACATAGTCCCTACTTTAATTTTTAATAATGATGTAACCATAGCAATAATTCCATTAAATGGTGCATAAATAGCAAAGAAGAATAATGGCATAGTATAACAAAACATATACTCTATTGGTTCTGTAATCCCTAATAGGAAGGCGGTTAATGCAGCAGTTAAATATACACCTAGTTCTTTTTTTCTTTCACCTTTTTTTACAAAAATTAGCATTGTAAATCCGATAGTTGGTAATGTAAACATTGAATTAATAAATCCGCCAGTAATAAATCTCGAAAATCTAAGTCCAACATTTCAACAATCATCAATTGTTATATACTTACTATTCAATGCCGCATAAGAAAGAAATTGATCACCTTCTATTTTAGAAAAACTATCAAAAGCTGGTTTTCAACTACTATTAATATCTAATAAATTATTTATTTCTGTTGATAAATTAGTATTTAAATAATCAAAGAAATCTGCATAATTTTTATATTGTGATAAAGCACCTCTTATCTTTTCTATTGCATCAGCGGATAGATTTGGATTTGTTCTATAGATATATTCAACCAATAAAGGCAATTCATAATCTGAGACACTTCCTCCGATTGAACTATATCACATCGGTGCTTGTCATAATAAACTTGAGCCAAATGGAATCAACATTCTTTGGAACGTTCTAAAAATAAATGCGTCCAAACCAATTGGTGATTTTGATACTACTTTACCAATCACCATCATAAAATAACCAATAATTGGTCAAACTATAATAAATATCGTTGCCAAAATCATTGAAACAAAAGGAGTAAGCAATATTACAAATTTTTCCTTAGAAAAAAAAGTTAGACTTTTTATTAGATTTTGGTTCTTGAATTTATTATATAAAATGGTAATTACAGCACCTATTGATATTCCACCAACAACTCCCGTATTGAAAGTTTGTATATTCCCAAATAAGAAGCTTGTTAAAAAAATTTTAGTTTCAAGGCTTTTTCAAAATCATATGTTAAAGTAGTAGTTTTCACTAACAATAAATACCGAAATAAAAATATTAAAAACAAAATATGAAATTATTCCACTGTAAACAGCCGCACCTTTATTATTTGTAAAGCCGATTATAATCGATAAACAAAATCATAACCCTATATTTGAAAACAATATTTTTCCAAAGTTCTTAAAAAGCTCTCCTGTTATATTGTTCTCAAATAATGAACCAATTGAGTAAAAGATACCAAAAATCGGCATCAAGATTATGACAAATCCAAATGAAGAGGATAACTTTTGTAAAAAAGACTTCATTCTCAATTTTGTATTTTTACTTATTGTAAACATACTTTTAATTGTTCTTTTGTTTTTATTCATATAAATATGTTATATAAAATTTTAGTTAATGACAATAGGTCTATAAAAAAAACCCAATAATAGGGTCTTAAAAAATTTAATTATTGTTTTCATCATTATTAACATCTTTTTTTGCTTTTAATTTAATATTTGTCATTACATTAAATGCTTTTTGTTTAGAAGATAAAAAATCACTAATAATTGATGCTTTTCATTTTTTTTCTAAAATATTAAATGATGTTTCATATTTCTGTCTATCTCTTTTAATAACTTTTTCTGTATTTTCGATTGATTTTTTTCTATGCATTTCAAGATTACGAAGCTCTTCAACTTTGAGATCTTTTTTTAATTGCTTCAATTGCTCTTCAATCATTCTTTTATCATTTTCAACTTGCTCAATTTTTCTATCTTTAGCTTTAGACTTTTTTTTAATCTTTTGAATTACTTTTTCTTTTCAATCATCATCTAAGTCTTTGACTAAGGATTTTTTATTACTAGATAAGCCTTCTGGTTTCTTAATATCTCTTAATTTTATTAGATCATCATCTAGATTATTATGAAAATTTTTTTCCTTTGAATTATTAGAAAATTTTTTATCTAACAAACTTGAATCACTAGTTAAAAGATTTTTTTTTTCATCAAATTCTGGAACTTCAAAAAAAGTTTTTAAGTCAATATTTAATGTTCCGTTATTAGTTGATTTTTTCATAGTTTCTTTTATTTTTAAAAATGCATTACTTGAATTATCACTATTAGTTTTAAATGAATTACCTGTATCTATTTCTCCATTTATTATTTCATCTGGAATATCAAGTATGTTTTTGTAACTTTTTTTAGCATCTAATATTGTTTTAATTCTATTAACTGTCTTTTTAATATATTCTTTTATTATTTCAGATTTTTCAAAATCGTTGTTTTTTTCACTATCCATGAATAAAAGTTTTGCTTTACGTAGTTTCGATTTCTCTAAACTAATCGCATTATCAATTCTTGTTTTTTGTATTGAGATTTTTTTAAGTCACTCTTTTCTTTCATCTTCTTTTGATGAAAAACTATTGTCTATAAACATAGCATCCCTAAAGTTTAAATTTTCTAATGTTTGTTCAGAGTTAATTGCAGCTGAAGCCATTCTATGCTTATTTATTCTATCTTCTTCAATATCTTTTTTCATAAATATCTGTTGAATTCTTAAAAGATTAGATTTTGTTTTTGTTATATTAAGTTCCTGTTTAAGGTTCAAAACTCCACCATTTAATTTTATATCTTCATAGTGTTTTTCAAGTATTTCGTTTTGAACTTCTATTAATCTTGCAATGTATCTACCAATATTCTCTTTAGTTTCATCACTAGCTTTTGAAAACTCTCCAGTTATTAAATTTATTGTAGTTGGGTTGATATTTAGTTTTACAAGATCATTTATTCGCTTCCTAATTGGGGCAGGTAAATCAAAATTAGGAATTTTATAAACTTCTTTTTTCATAATAACACCTCTTAACTGGAAAATATAGTAATATTATACCAAAAACCCAGTATAAATGTAATATAACCAGTGCGAAAGGTTCAATTTCTATTTACTTATATATTACTATTTGTGTTATTTTCACTTAATACTTTAATACAATAATTAACTACTTGTTTATATTCTTCTATATTGTTTAACTTAGCTCCTGAAGCTGTTTCATGTCCCCCACCACCAAATTTAGTAGCTATTTCTCTAACAGAAATATATCTTGATCTTAACTCAACTCTACAACCATCATCAGTTTCTATAAAAAATATCCAAATCATTGCACTGCTAATTTCACCAAGTATATTAACCCATAAAGCTACCTGATTCACATCATAAATTCCAAACTTGGTTAATATATTTTTATCCAACTTTATATATGCTAAATTATTATTTAATAAAACAAAATTGGATAATATATAACCTTTTAGTCTAAGTGCACTTTCACTAAGATTATAGACATTTTCATATACATCTTTAATTTCAATCCCTTTTGATATTAGAATTGATGCACTATCAAATGTTCGTTTCGTTACGTTTCTATACAAAAATCTTTCTGTATCAGTTACTAATCCGTGAAATAATTTAAATGCAACTTCTTTTGAAAAAATATAATTACTGTTTTTAAATAGAATAGTTAATAGTTCACAAGTAGCAGGAAAAGTAGAATCCACTATTTCTAAATTAGCATAATTATCAACATTTACATGATGATCAATTTTAAATATGATATTCGCTTCTTTTAAATAATCAATATCATCAATATCAATCCTTTGTCTATTCGCGGTATCGGTTACTATAACTAATGCATCAACAAAATCTTCTTTTCTAAGTTTATGATTAAAAGCAATTTTTTTATATTCATTCGGAACTTTTCCACCGATTTTTATAATCTTATTCTCAAAATTATCTATTATAAAATGATATAAAGCCATTTGAGAACCAATAGCATCAAAATCAGGGAAAATATGCCTTAATAAAATTATCTTATTGTGTTTTTTTATTTGTTCTACTAATTTATTTAACATATCATACCTATTAATCTAGACTATTTTTTTGTATTCTAAATATTCTTTTTGCATTCTTTTTACTTTTATAATATTCTTTAATATAAAATTTTATATCATTTTTGTATATTTCATTATTTTTAAATACTTTTAAATTATCTTTGTAAGTTTTCAAACTTTCAATATATTCATTATTAAGTTTTTCAATATATTCAATTCTATTAGTTTTGTATTTTTTATACAATTGTTTATAATTGTCATTTACTTCTTTAATGCTTACAAAACTAGTATTAAATAATTCGTTATAAGCCTTTAAATAAGAATTTTTTTTACTTAAATTATCCTTTTTTTGAATTGCTTTTATACTTTTAAATAATTCATTATTAGTAAAGCTGTAAAGTGCACATGATTCATTAAAAGATAAACCTTGTTTTTTTAAATATAACATTTCATTTGTCTTATATTTGATGAATAAATAATTTTTTATTTTAAGAATTAAATAATCAACATATTTAGGATTTATACCTAAATTAATTTTATTTCTTAATATTGTTGTAAAGGTTTCGATTAACAAAGTAAATACCATAATACCAAATAATAGTGCACCAAATTCATTAAAATAACGATCATTAAAATATGTATTTAACAAATAACCCATATTACCAGCACCAACAATACCAAGTGATGATACCTCTTTAAAGTTTATATCAAATCTGTAAATAATATAAGAAATAACATTACTTGATGTTTGAGGTATTATTCCATATCTAAATCTTTGCCATCCATTTAGACCAGTAGCTTGTAGTTGAGTTGATATTTTTAAATTAATATCTTCAAATGTTTCTCTATTATATTTGGTTAACATTCCTATCGAACCCATCGCAAGTGCAATAGCACCATTAAATGGACCTAAACCAACAAGAGCAACAAATATAATTGCATATATATATGTTGGTATTGCTCTTACTATCGAAGTTAATATAACAAAAAATTTTGCTACGTAAAAATTGACAATTGTTTCAGAGCTTATTAATCCTAAAATATAAGAAAACAACACTCCTAAAGTAGTTCCTACAATAGCAATTGATAATGTTTCAAACATAAGTTGAATAACAGAAAACGGAGCATTAGAAGTTTTTGAAAATAAGGACTCCCAGTTAATATTTAGTACTGATCAAATAGTTTTATTTGTATTTTGTATAACTTCCTTTGACTCAATATGAAATTCAATTGTAGAAAAAGAATAAATAAAGAAAGCAAATATTATTGCATATAAAAACCATCTTTTTAAGTACTTTCGTGGATTTTTATGTAAAACAACATCTTTTGTTAAAGATTTTAAAAATTCTTCATGTTTTTCTTCAACTTCCTTTTTTGTTCTTAAATAATACTCAGATTTTCTTGACTCAACCATTAAATTAAAGTCAGTTAAATATAATTTATCTCTTCTTACACTTTGAGATAATTTATCATTATAAATAAATCAGTTTTTTGAATTAAATTCTTTTGATTTAAGTTCTTTAAACTTTTCCTTGTCTTCTAATATTTTACTTTTGTGTAGTTTTTTAAACTGACTAATTTTTTTAGTTCTTTCTTTATATAATAAAAATTTTGACTTTCAAGAGATTGTTTTTTTAATTTCTATTTTATATTTAAGAATAAATTCTTCATAAATATAATATCTCAGATTGCTTTTTCTAATTAGTTTTTTTGATTTGTTTATTATATTATCTCTTTCTTTTTTATCAAGAATAAAATCTTTATCACTAAGAATATATTTTTTAATTAAGTATATAATTAACTCTAATAGTAGAACTACCATAATTAGAAGAAACAATAAAAAACCAGCTCTATCTCATTGTTGAAAACCAATGTTTCTTTGAATTAGTTCTCCAATACCAACAGAAGTCATACCACCAATAATTGCTATATATCTAATATTTGTCTCTAAAGAGTAAAATGTAAGTGAAAGTAAACTATGTGAAATTTGTGGCATTACAGCACTTCTAAATGAACTATACTTTGATGCTCCTGTTGCTTGTAATGAAGTATATATTTTAAAATTAATGTGTTCAATTTTTTCTAAGAAAAGTTTACCGGTAATTGCAAATGTAAATATTGCAATTGCTAATGTTACTGATAATGTTGTTTGTCCAAAATATCCTATTAAAAATAAAGCAAAGGTGAAAGCTGGAACTGTTCTGAATAATGCCATTATAGATTTACATAAGTTATTTACAAATCTATTATGGACTAAATTATATGATGATAACAACGCAACTGGTACAGCTAATAAAACGCCCAAAATTGTTCCAGAAAAAGACATTGTTATAGTACTTAACACTGATTGTAACGCATTATTCAAAAAAGTTTCCCCAAACATATTTGGTGTTGCAAATTCTTTAAAATTTCAGTTAAGCATTTCTTTTATAGACGTACCCAGATTTGATAAACTAGTAAAAAATTCTTCTCAGCTATTTTCTAGATAATAAAAACCAAATAATACTATTAAAGACGTAATTATAATCATTGATCACATGAAAATTTTTGAAGGAGATTTAGAATAACGTTCCCCAACCTTAAATACATTTCTAGATAATAATGAATTAATTTTTCTCTTAATCATTTTTTAAATCACCATAACTATCACCATAAATGACTGAAAGTTTATCCTTTGTAAGTTCTTTTGGTTTACCATCAAACACTAATAAACCATCTTTTAAGCCAATAATCCTATCAGCATATTTAATTGCTAAATCTATATGATGTATGTTGATAATAATGGTTATATTTTCTTTTTTATTAATTAATTTAAAATCTTGCATTACTTGATTTGCTAAAATTGGGTCAAGTGCAGAAACTGGTTCATCAGCAATTATAAGTTCTGGTTCTTGAGATAATGTACGCGCTAATGCAATTCTTTGTTGTTGACCGCCACTCAGATTATCAACTCTAACATATGCATAATCGAGTAGATTAAGTTTTTCCAAATTACTTAAAGCTATTAACTTATCATTTTTATTAAAATAACCAATTATAGACCTTCAAAAACTCATTTTAGATATTCTTGAATTTAAGACATTTTTTAATGCAACTTGATTTTCAATGTTGTTATATTCTTGAGACATAAGACCTATTTTTTTTCTCAACTCTTTTAATTTTCTACCTTTTGTAGTATTTATATTAAAAATGTCATCTTTAAAAGTAATTTCTATTTCACCTGAGTTAATAGGTGTAAATTTATTAATTGTTTTTAATAACGTTGTTTTACCAGCACCTGATAATCCAACTATAGCAACAAACTCACCATCATCAATATTAAGGTTAATATCACTTAAGGCATGCTTTCCATTTGGTCAAACCTTGTTCACTTTTTTGAACTTAATCATTATTCCTCCATAAAAAAATATGTAATGAATATCACATATTTTTATTATATCTTTTTTAATCTTTAATTAAAGTTTTTTGTTAATTGTATAATAGGTTCAATGTTTTCAAAATTATCTGATATTAATTTTTCCCTTTCCTTTTCGTATTCTAAAGAAGTTTGTTCTGTTTTTAAACCAATATATTGATTATGATTATATAAATCAAAAACAGATTTTAAATTTGGGTCTTTTACAAATGTTTGAAATGCTGATCTTAGAGTACTAACAAGAGTTTCATTTACAGTTTTTCTAGAATACATTATTCCATCATTAGGTATACCAGTCGTTGATGCAATTACAATTGAGTTTTTAAAAGCTGTTTTCATATCTGCAACATTTCCTTTTAAATCATATCTTATATCGCCATAACCAACTGACATTTTTACATCTCCATTTATGCTAACTAATCTTGCAGCATCTGGATAACCATTTTGTCTTGAACTATTTTTATAAACATCTCTAAGGTTTTCATCTGATAAACCTAAAGATTTTTTCATTCATAATAATGGGTACAACACTGAACCACTTGATGTAAGGCTTTTTCCCATTGATAAACCTTTACCAGCTGATAATATAAGGTTTTTCATTACTTCTTTATCTTTTATAAATTCATCTAATGATTTTGAACTATAGCTTGTATTATTATTTTTCTCACTTTCTAATCAACTTTTATTTGCAAATACATATGATCGATAATAACTAACCATATTGTTTTTATCGAATAAAGTATTACTTACATTGTCTACGGTTAAATCTAATTTATCAGAATTTTCTTCTTCATTTAAATTAAGATTATCACTTAGTAATTTATTATAATTTAATGCTAACCCACTTAAATCTTCAAACGATAAGTCTTGTTTTGAAGCTTCAAAGTCTGAAAAATCATCTCCTACTTTAAATTTATCGTAATTAGTTTCAGCGTTTAAACCATTACGAGATGATATCAATAATACACCTGCATCCTTATAAGTTCCATCATCATTAGATGAACCTCTGTATGATGCATAAGTATTAACCGGTAAAAAAGCTAAATCTGACTTACCATTTTTTAGCGAGCTTCCAGCGGCTTCATAATCAGTGGCTGTTGTTATTTTTACAGGTTTATTAAAAGTGCTATCTTTTTCCTTCAAATATTTTTGTAATGCCTCTTCTAAAGGTTTAATAGTATTTTGTATATCAGTTGCATTAACTGATGGTATAAATACAATGTCAAAAGTATTTCTTGTAGAATCACAAGATATAATTGTTGTTACTGGCAAAGTACAAATTGATAAACTACCAATGATTGTCAATAATTTTTTCATTATTCCTCCGTAATATAAATATTTGTTTACTTATATTATTTATATATTTAATAATGTAATTAATAGCTTTTAGTATATTCTTAATCTACGAATTACAACTTTATTATATATATAAATAATTAAATACCTTGGATATTTATTAAATTTCTAAACTTATAATATAGTTAAAATATTAATGTTTATTATATATAATTATTTAGGAGTTGAAAGTAATGATAAGTTTATTTAAAACAGATAGTTATAAATTAGATCATAAAGATCAGTACCCTGATAAAACAACATTTTTATTTGCTAATATTACACCAAGAAGTTTTAAAAAGTTTGATGAAGAGTACAACTTTTCTAATGATAAAATTGATTATATATATTCATATGGAGTAGAATATACTTTTAAAAAATTATTCGAAGACTGAGATTATAATTTTTTTAGACTAACTTGAGAAGAAATAATTAATGAAATCGAGGAAATGAAATCATACACAAACATAAAATTTACAAGCGGTATGATTGATGATTTTAAATACCTACATGAAGAATTGAAATCATTACCAATAGATTTTTTAACATTAGAACATCACGAAAAAGAAATTGAGTCTAAAATTAAAATAAAAGAAAATACTCCTATTGCTCTTTTATGAAATACACACCCTAGATTTTATTGATTAGTTAGCTATATTGAAACTTGATTAATTAGTGAAATTTGACCAATTATTACATCAGGGAATGTAAGCTACCAATTTAGAAAATTAGCTCAGAAATATTCTCATATAACTTGTGATGATGATAGTCATATAGATTATCAATTCCACGATTTTTCCCAAAGAGGTATTTGTACAAACTATGGTGCTATCAAAACAGGAATTGGTCATTTAATGAACTTTGTTGGAAGCGATAATTTACCTAGCATAAAGGAGCTATATAAATATAAAGATTATTTTGGAAATTTTAGTAGAAAGATTCTTGGCACAAGTGTTTATGCAACAGAACATTCAGTTATGTCAGCAGGATTAAAAGAAAAAGAATTTATTACATATGAAAGATTAATTGATTTATACCCAAATGGAGTACTATCAGTAGTTAGTGATACTTGAAATATATTTAATGTTTTAGAAGTATATTTACCAAAGCTAAAAAACAAAATTATTGCAAGAAATGGTAAATTTGTAATAAGACCAGATTCATTAGACCCGTTAGAATTAATAGCTGGTAAAAAACAAATAAATTTAAATGAAGAGTTATTCGAAAGTGAAAAACTTGGAATTATAAAATATATTGATACAATTTTTGGTCATAAAATCAATAGTAAAGGCTATAAAATACTTAACGAGAAAATAGGAGTTATACTTGGCGACAATATAAATTATAAAAAAGCATTGTGCATTTTTAAAGAATTAGAGAAAATGGGTTACGCTTCTAGTAATGTTGTTTTTGGTATTGGTGCTTATAATTATTCTTGGAGTATAAGAAGAGACTCATTAAGCATGGCCCAAAAAGTTACATTTGCTAAAATTGATAATAAAAATTTAATGATACAAAAAGCACCTTATAAAGAAAATAATAAAAAATCAAGATTAGGCTTAATTAAATTCAATTTTATTAACGAAAATAATGAATGAAGTGTAACAATAAATGATGGATTATCACTTTATGAATGAAAAGACTCATTATCAGAAGAAAAACTAATAAAAATAAAATGATTGTTTTAAAAAAATAAGTGAGAAATCACTTATTTTTAATATGTATTTTTATTATCTTCACCTTTTACAATGTTAACTCCACCACTAGTTCCAAGTCTATCTGCACCACTCTTTATCATTTCAAGTGCATCTAAAGTAGTTCTTACACCACCAGCCGCTTTAACTTTACAATTATCTTTAACAGTCATTTTCATTAGTCTAACATCTTCAAATGTAGCTCCACTTTTTGAAAAGCCTGTTGAAGTTTTAACAAAATCAAGTCCAGCCTTGACAGCTAATTCACAACATTTTATTATTTCATTTTTAGTTAATAAGCAGTTCTCTAAAATAACCTTAACAATGTTTGAACCTGCTGCTAATTTAATTGCTTTCATATCATCATATACATATTCTCAGTCTTGATCTTTTACTGCTCCGATATTTATTACCATATCTATTTCACTTGCGCCATCATCTATTGCCTTTTTAGTTTCTAATACTTTTACTTCTGTAATATTTGCTCCTAATGGGAAACCAATTACAGTAGTTATGCCAACATTACTATCTTTTAGGTATGATATAGCATCTTTTATTCTATATGGGTTTATGCAAACTGTCGCAAAATTATATTCTAATGCTTCTTCACATAATTTTTTAATTTCTTCTTTAGTTGCATCGGGTTTTAAAATTGTATGATCTATATATTTACTTAGTTTTTTCATGTTTTACCTTCTCTGATCTAATTCTATTCTATTTAGAGTATGTAATGCTTCTAATGATATATTCATTAAATTATCCCTTAGAGTAAAATCATTATCATTAATCATTTTTGAAAATACTGCTAATTCATATACAAGATTATTATCATCAGTTTCATAGTCTATTTCTTTAGGGTTATCATTATCATCTGATAAGTATATTTTTATATCTTTAATATTTATTGCATCTGTAAATGTAAGCGTAATACTATCAGATAAAATTTCATTTTGAATAATACCGTTAGTCACTTTACTGCAAGTAATGTTTACCAGTACTCCACATTCGTGTTTCAGAATTACAATATCATTTAATCCACTATTATTTTCAAGTTTTTGCCCTAACGCTTTAACAGACTGAACTTTACCAAACAGAGAAACGCTTAATTCAACTGGATAAACTAACATATCATATGTTGAACCTCTACCTAAATTATAATCAAATATATTATCAATAACTCCATTTTTTAAATTATTAATTCTAGAAGTTATTCTATTAAGATTTAAGTTCATCATAAAAGGCTGGTGTGTTTTGGTAAAATCAATTAAATATTTAAACTGTGGTAAATGTATTGTCTTGTAAGCTTCCATAAATATAACTTTATTTTTAATTGCAATCTCTGATAATTCAACAGCTTGTTTGTAATCAAGTGTTAATGGTTTTTCTAATAATACATGTTTTTGTTGTAATAAAAAGTATTTTGCTTGTTCATAGTGCAAACCATTAGGTGAAGCAATATAAACTGCGTCAGACTCATCTATTATTGTTTCAAACTTGTTTGTAGCTACAGCATAAATTGAATATTTATTTATTAAATCTCTTGCTTTAGCTTTATCTCTTGAATAACAACAAGAAACTTTAAAACTTCCTGACTTTATTGCTGCATCAATAAATTGTTCAACGATTTTTGAAGTACCTATTGTTGCAATCTTAATCATCTTTATCATCTCCATCTTTAAAAGGATTAATATTACTATCGAGTTTTTTAGGTTTTGTTACCGAATTATTGTTTTTTGTATTTTCTTTTAACTCATTTTCAAATCACAAACTGTTTATAATTTGTTGTTCTTTCATTCTTGTTAAACCTTCGAGTATAGAACAAGTTATACTGAACATTACTTGTATAGAAAGTACACTTATTGAAACGGCTAATAGATTAATATTTTTTATATATATTGAAGAAATAGTAAAAATTGATAAAATTACCGAAACTAAAATTAAAGAAACAGAAATATAAAGGAATAACTTCTCTTTCTTTGAATAAATATATTTTGTTTTTTTATTAATATTAATTCTGATTAACAAAAAAGCAATAAAGCATACTAATCCAAGTGTTACTAAGAATATAGTTATGGCCAAATAGGTTTTGGTTTGAATAAATAAAGTAACATCTTCTTTTTGCTCTTTTAGAATTTTTATTAAGAGAAGAAAACTTGCAGAGTATAAAAATAAGAAACCAATAGTAAATAAAAATTTTATTATAATAAAACTTTTTGGATTTATGTTATTTTTCATAAATTAATTTACCTTCAACAAATGTTTTTAGTACCTTTAAATCTTTACTTAGCATTACTATATCAGCTTTTTTGTTGACACTTATACTTCCAGTTACATCATAAATATTTAGTTGCTTTGCAATATTTATTGATGTCATTTTGATTAAATCATTCATTTCTAAATTTTCAATTGCATTATAAAATGTTCTTACGTTATGATCATAAGTTGCTCCAGCTCCAGCTAGTACTCCACTTGATTTTAGACATACTTTCATACCTTCTTTAACAACTTCTAAATTGCCAAGCTTATAATCTCCATCAGGTAAACCTTTTGCATTCATAGCATCTGTGATTATACAAATATTATTTGGACCTTTTACTTTATATATAAATTTCAATGTATCAGTTTTTATATGAATTCCATCACTAATAACTTCACATAAAATATCATCTCTATATAATGCATAAGCTGCTAAACCTGGTTCATATTGAGACACACCACTCATTCCATTAAATAAATGTGTTACATGTCTAAACCCTATTTTATAATCTTTTTCACAATCACTAAAACTTATATTGGTGTGTCCTGCACTTGGAATAATATTATTTTCAATTAAATATTTTGTAAAAGTTCCATCTTGGAGGTCTGGTGCATAAGTTATGATTCTAATTGTATTATCAGAAACCTCTATTAATTTTTTTAATGTATCTAAATTTGGATTTTCTAATAATGATAATTCATGTGCACCTTTTTTCTCAGCTGAAATAAAAGGTCCTTCAAGGTGTACACCTAAACATTTGGCATATTGCTTTGTTTTATCTTTTATAAATTCTTTAAAATTATTGAAATATTTAACATTATTTTCAAATGAATTAGTCACACTGCCTTGAACGTAAGTTGTGATACCTTCTTTTACAACTTCCTTAGAGAACTTTTCATAACCTTCTATTGTCCCTGTTTCAAAATCTACACCATATCCACCGTGAACGTGACAATCAATAAAGCCAGGTACTAATCATGAATTATTTGCATCAATTCCATCCAAAGTAGTAGAACCTTCATTTATAGATTTTATAATACTTCCTTCTATTTCAATCCATCCGTTTTGAATTATATTATCTTCCAATACAATTTTTGCATTTTTGATTATCATTATTAATCCTCCATCAAATATATTTTAATTTAATTTCACCTTAAAATAAAAAAAAAGATAAAATATAAATTTTATCTTTGTTGAAGTTTCACAAAACCAAACTCTGCAAATACAGATGAAGTAATTGTAGCAAAAGGAATTAATGAAGAAACTGAAGAATGAACTTGAATTTCTTCTTTGAATAAAATTCATATTGTTAATTGTAATAAAATAACTGTAAATATTAGAATCATTATTTGAAGAAACATTAATAAGTTATAATTAAATCTTCTAATTTTAACAACTCTTGACATTCCAATTATTAATGGAATAAAAACAAGTGGTACTATAATAATTGAAATTACTGTTAGAGTTATTTGAAAACCATCATTGTATGGGTGAACTAAACCAGGTGAGATAATTGTTATAATAAATGAAGCAGCTACAATTCATAGTCATATATTTTTAAGTATTAGTGAATAAAATTCACGTTTAGAATCAATTCTAATATTTTTTAATCACATTCTAAATTTAGAATGTGAACTATTTCTTGAGGAAATAAATGTAGCAATTCAAATTGAACTAAACACTACAAACATAATACCAACAGTTGGTAAAAATATTGTCCCAAAGACCAATGAAACTACTAATAATGCATAGTTAAAATCGTCTCCTAATATTGAACCAACATTTTCATAATTAATCCCAAAGATATAACCTTTTGCTAATACCCTTAGTAATGAAATTGCAGAGAATGTATCGAAAAATTCATTATCAAACTTATCTTTTAATGCTTGGATTTTTTTAAATTCTACTTCAAGAAATGAGAATAAAATAATTGAAATAAATGCAAAAGCCAATAATATAAAGAAGGTTACGTACATTCCTCATTTACCAACTCTTTTTGCAAATTGGTATTTATAATCACGTCTTATATTGTGAATTATTAATGTAAAAATAAATATTAAAAGAAATAATCCAAAGAATGAGAAAAATAATGGTAGTAGATATACTCAAAATAAAGAAAAAATAATAAAGTTTAGTGAATTATTAGTTAATATTGATAAAAAACCTTTATAACCAAATATAAAATATGATAAATCATATGGGTTACTAATATTTTTACTAGTACTTTCATCAATGTTTGAATAACTTAACTCTTTATTAATATCAATCAATGAACTGAATGAAAGACTAACAATCAATACTATTAAAAACAACACTGCAAAAACTATAAAAGTTAATAAAATCCCTTTTTGTCTCATAAAAATACCTCTCCAAAAAACTGAAATTGATTAAAAAATCACTATTAATATTTTACATTTTTATTATGGTTTTAAACTAATAAATTCAATTTGTTAAAAATTTTCTAATTTGTAATTAATGTATTCTATAAGAGTTGTTTTTCTTGATTCCCTTAAGAAGCTAGCACATTTAATAAAAGTTTTTTCATTTGATAATATTACAAGATTTTTTTTAGCTCTAGTAATAGCTGTATAAATCATTCTTTTATCAACGAAACTTAAAGTCGATCAATTACTTGCATCCAAAACAAGTATTACATTATCATATTCACTACCCTGAGTTTTATGGATTGAACATGCATAACTTAAGTCAAGATTTTTTATTAAATCCACTGAGACATTAATATCTCTTAAACAAAAATCAAGTGATATATTAATCTTTTCTTCTACCTTAGTTATTGATTTAATATAACCAACATCTCCATTAAATAACATTAATTTAATATTATTTTCATTAAAGATTACCTTATCATTATTTTTAAATTGAGAATTTCCCTTTTTAACTTTTACACCAGAAGAATTGTTTTTAAAACTTTGTATATAATTATTTAAATTATTAATTCCTAAGTTATTTTTATACATTGGTGCAATAACTTGTATTCCTGTAATTGAGTCTTCAAGTTTATCAGGGCAATATTTAATATAATAATCTTTTAGTTTTTCTAATAATTTATTTTCGTCTTCATCATAATCAAAAATTACATTTTTATATCCTTTTAAACTTAAATCTTCTACACCATTTCAAACTGAATTTGCAAATACTGGAATATCATTTTCACTTGATTGTCTGTTATTAGCAACTAGGTATTCTGTTTTAAATTTTTTACTTTTAATAAGATCTTCATATAAGTTACCATATTCAACACTTGGTAATTGATTTATATCTCCAATTAGAACTAACTTTTCAATACCTTTTACACCTTTTAAAAGTTTTGAAAATAATTGATTTCCTAATATTGATGATTCATCTATTACTATTAAATTTGTATAAATTGGATTTCCTTCATTGACATCAAACATATTATTACCAGTATATTTTAAATATCTATGTATTGTTGACGTATACAAAGAATTCGAATCTTCTTTTATTCTTGATGCAGCTCTACCTGTTGGTGCTAATATAGAATAATCATTTTTATTTTTATTATATAAAATTTCATATAACCTAACTATGGCATGAATCAAAGTTGTTTTACCAGTTCCCGGACCACCTGTTATTATTAAAATATTATTATTTACAAAACTTAATAATGAGTTTAATTGTTCTTTATTAAATTTAAAATTATCTATTTTTTTTATTATCTTAAATTCATCTTCTATAATTTTTATTTTATCTAATACATAATCTTCATCGAATTCATTGTCTTTCTTAAGTTTTAAAATATTTATAAGTTTTTCTGATATGCATTGCTCTTCTTCGTAACTATCCTTTGTATAAATTTTTTGATCTTTGAAATATAAAATAGTTTCATTTTTTGCATATACTAATTTATTTATTATTTCTTGAAAAGGAACAGTATAATCTAATAAATTTTCTTTGTATAATACACTCTTTATTTTTTCTATATCTGTGTATGTATCACCACTATTGAACAACATATTTTTAACAACACTATGAACTAATCAAGATATTCTTTTTTCGCTTAATAGCTCTTCACCAAAAGCAAGTGCTACTTTATCGACTTCACTAAAAGGAGTTAAATTATTTTCATAAGCAAATTTATAGAAGTCATTTTTTAAAACCATTTCAATATCTTTATAGTTATTGAAATTTTTATTTAGCTTATAAAAAAAATCTAATTTTAAATTTTTTTCTATAAATAAATCTATAAAACTATTTTTTAATTCAAATAAAGTATCATACAATATTTTTGCTTTTACACTATTCATTCCATCAATATCAATTAAACTATCTTTGTTTAATAAAATTTTATTAATTACATCTGTTTTAAAATGATTTACTAAATTAGTTGCAAGACCTTTTCCAATTGTTGGGAATAGAGAAGAACTTAAATACTTTATTAATGAGTCAGGGTCATTTTCAAAATCCTTAACTGTAATAATATTTATTACTTTAAAGTTTACTTCATTTCTTGAGCTATCATTGAACTGTTGAACACTTATTTCATATAGATAATCTTTTTTCATATGAGAAATATCACCAATTATCTTAATTATTTTTTTGGGATTTTCAAATAAACTAAAAAGAGCAACACCAAAACCTGATTCTGAACTAAAAATATATTTATAAATTTTTCCTTTAAACTTTTTCATAAATTCCTTATCTCTTTAGTTTGTGCTTTTCTATATCTAATATCTTAATAATGTTTTTTATAAACTTAGAAGTTTCAATTGCAGTTTTATAATTAGTTAAACTCGATAAATCTTTTACTAATTTTTTATCGGGTTGTAAACTTATGTTTGATACGTTATAAATATTTTTTATATTTTTTTTAGAATTTCTAAAACTATTTTTTAGATTATTTTTATAAGAAATATATTTGTCATTTGAGATTAGTTTTTCATATTTTATATATTGTTTTTCAAACAACTTTGTTTGTTTAATATTAGTACTTTTTACTATTTTTAAACTTTGTTTAATATTTTTTATACTCATACCAACTTCTTTTTTGTATACTTTAAATAAATCAATATTACCTTTTAAATAATTTTTTTTCTTTTTTTCTAATATTAAATCTATTATTATTTTAAATTGTTCTTTATTTGATATTGCACCGTCAATGATAATTTTTTTAGAGTCCGCGATTTCAAACTCCATAAATAGTAGATTTAAAAGTTTTTGTTTCTCTTGATAATTTCTAGAAAGTTCAAAATATTCATCATTATATTTATAATACTTATTATAATCGATTTTCTTTAATCAATCTATTTTCATCTCTAGATTATTTATTCTTTCTATTCTTTCATTATCATCAGTTTCAACTCATATTAAAATATCTCTTTTAAAAAAAGCACTTTTATAAAACCAACTTATTGAACCATCAATAATAAAATCATTATTATTTAAAATTAAATCAGCATAATCATCAGTAACTTTTTGATAATCGTTGTAATACATGTCCTCTGCACAAAAGTATTTAATGTTTAATTTTTTTGAAATGTATTTTGCAAGAGAAGTTTTCCCAGAAAACGGTTGTCCTATTACTTGGATTATCATAATAATCTCCTTTATATTTTTAATATATTTATAATTATATATTCGTTAAAAAATAAATAATATGTGTAAAAAAAATAAAAGCATTATAACAGATCATCAATATCGATTTTTAATTCTTCTGTATTTAAATCTTCGCTTTTATTTTCAGATTGTTTATTATTATTTGAATCACTTGGTTTATTAATAACTTTTATTATTTTTTCATTATTTTTATGAACTATATTTTCTTTTTTGGTAATATCTTGTTTAGATTTTAATGGCTTTATGTTTCCACTATCTCCAGAATTATTACCACCATTATCGTCATCTCCAGATTTAGGAGGAATTGGGATATCATTGTTTTTAACAATAAATGATTTTTCTAAAGTTGTTGTTACAATATTAGTCATATCCAAGTCTTCTGGAACATCTTCAAGATCAGCATACTTAAATGTTTTTACATTAATTTGAGTTAAATTATCTTCATCATCTAGAATATTTAATGTATCTTTGTCTTGAACGTTATATAAGAATGTTGCAAATTCATCTCTCTTTTTATTTCATGGGTATAATCTCACACCACGTTTAGGTCTTGCCATAAGAGGTACTAATTCTTGTTTAACTTTTTTAATATTACCTTTATTAGTTAATACTAATATATCGCCTTGTTTATCAAAAGCCTTACCAGCAATTATATAATCATCTTTAACAACAGTTGATTTTACACCTTTTGCATTTTGTCCTGCACTAGGTATCTCATTTATATCATATCTCACTGCAAAACCGTTTTTTGTTAGCATAGTCACATATCTAGTTTTTGAAGTAACTAATGAAGCTGATACTAATTCGTCACCTTCTTGCATTTTCATAATCCTAAATGCTTTTGAGAACATCTTAGTTTCTAAGTCCTCAATAGGCGTTCTTTTAATCATACCTTTTCTTGTAGCTAATAAAATTTCTTGTTTTGCATTTTCAAACTTTTTAACAACGAATGCCGCTAATATTTTTTCAGATCCAGATATAGTTGCAACTTCATTTAAATGCATACCAATTTCTTTTCACTTACTTGGATTAATTTTATATACTGGAATCGAGAAATATGTCCCTGCACTTGAAACTAAAATAATATAATTTAAACTTGATGCTGGGAATTGAGCGATTCAAATGTCATTGGGTTTTCTTTTAAACTCAGATATTGGAAACTTACCTAAATGAGCATCATCAATCGCTTTTAAATAACCATCTTGTGAAACTCAAACAGTATAATCTTTTTCAACTATTGTTTTTTTAATTTCAACATCGATATTTTCAATTTCATCAATAATCTTAGTTCTTCTAGGAATACTAAACTCTCTCTTAAATTCATTTAACTTACTTATAATTTCATTATTAAGTACTGATTGATCATTGATTATTGATTTAAGTTTTTCAATTAAACCAGTTAGAAAATCTTTTTCTTCATTTAATTTTACAATATCTGTTGAGGTTAATCTATATAATCTTAAATCAACTATAGCAATAGCTTGATTTTCTGTAAATTCAAATGCGTTAATTAAGTTTGTTATCGCATCACCTCTATTTGCAGAATTTCTAATAATTTGGATTACTTCGTCTAAAACTGAAATAGCTTTAACAAGACCTTCAATAATTTCTAGTCTTTTTTCTGATTTATCTAAATCAAATTTTGTTTTCTTTAAGAAAACATCTTTGTAGTGACCTATATAGGCTTTTATTATTTCAATAATACCAAGTTGTTTAGGTTGTTTATCAACAATAACAACATTATTATAATTATAAGATACTTGTAAAGATGTGTTTTTTAATAAAAATTTTCTAATAAAATCATAATCAGAATCAGGATTTAATTCGATTACAATTCTTAATCCAGTTCTATCTGTTTCATCTCTAACTTCTTTTACATCAAGCTGAGGGTTTGCTTCAACTACTTCACCAATTTTTCGAACTAAGTCTTGTTTTACAACTTCATATGGTATTTGATCAATTACAATTTTATCGTCTTCTGCAACCATTCTTGATTGAAGTATTACTCTACCTTTACCGGTTGTAAATGCGCTTTCAATTCCTTCTTTACCCATAGCTATACCACCAGTTGGGAAATCTGGTCCTTGTACAATTTTTGTAATATCACTTAATGTTGCTTTTGGTTTTTTGATCAATAATATTGTTGCATCAATTATTTCTCCTAAATTATGAGGAGGCATATTTGTTGCATAACCCGCTGCAATACCTGTAGAACCATTAATCAAAATGTTTGGAAAATAACCCGGTAAAACTGTTGGTTCTTTTTCTGAATCATCGTAGTTTGGAGCAAACAATACAGTATTTTTTTGTAAATCCTCAAGTAACACACTAGTTATTTTTGACAATCTTGATTCTGTATAACGCATAGCAGCAGCTCCATCACCATCAATAGAACCATTGTTTCCTTGCATATCTACAAGAGGCATATTAAGTTTTCACGATTGAGACATTCTAACTAAAGCTTCATAAACTGATGTATCACCGTGTGGATGATATTTACCAATTACATCTCCAACGATACGAGCGGATTTTTTATATGCCTTATCATGAGTTAGATTAATTTCATTCATTGTAAATAAAATACGTCTTTGAACTGGCTTTAACCCATCTCTAACATCTGGTAATGCTCTTTCTTGAATTATGTATTTTGCATAACGTCCAAATCTCTCGCTCATCAAATCTTCAAGAGAATAATCAATTATACCGTTCTTGTTGTTATCTGACATTAAAATACTCCTCCTAATTTAAGTAAAAATCAACTTCACTCATATCATTATCTAAAAAGTCTAGTATATTAAGGTTTTTGATAGTTGTTCTTCCTTCTTTTGTTAAAACTCAATATTTGGTTGAATCTTCAAGAGTAAACAATTTAGGATTATTTTTCGCTACTAGACTTCTTGCTAAGTCTAACATATTTTTTGAAACTTCTTCGTCTTTTCTTACTTGAGCATAGACTTTGTCCAATTCCCTAAGTCTATCAATTGAAGCGGTTATTACTTTTTCATTAATTCTTTTGGGAGTAACAATATTTTTACCAAAACCATTTGTTGCAAATGTAGAGTAAGTAATTATTTTATTAAATTCATTAAAATTTACAATATACCTTGGTATACCCTCTATTTTAACTAACTTTGTTTCACAACTTTTTATAAATTCAACTGATGACCTTATTCTTTCCAAGACTTTTGTTGGTGATGCGCCAATTATTTCAGCGAGATTATCATTACCAATTAATGCGGAACGTAAATTAATAAAAATTGAGAATATATCAAATCTAGTGGCTGCAATTTCCTTTTCAATTTCTCTTGTTCTAAGTAATATCGGTCCACTTGACGGATTTAAGTAATAAGAATCTGTAAATTCATCGTATATTAAAATTCCTACATGTGGTTTTGATAATTCTCTAGCTTTAGTTAACGATTCATTTGCTTTTTCAATAAATCTATTAAGAGTTTTCATCAGTCAATTAACTTCATTTAATTTATCAATATCGATTCTAATAGACTGCTCTGTAGATAATGAAGTCAAAGACATTTCTTCAGTATCATCAGTATTATGCATTTCAAAGTAAAGCGCAGTATCTTCTATTTCATAAGAAATACTAAAACTATTAAAAATATTGTATCTTTTAATATCTGAGTTTATCTTGTTATATTCATTTATTTTTTTTAATACAACATTTACTAATTTGTTATATTGAAATTCTTTAGCCACTTTACTCACCACTATTCTAATCGCTTATAATACTATAAGAACTCTATGTTTTCTTCTAATGTAAATTTAACATTTTCTTCAATTCATTCTTTTCTTTTATCTGAGTTGTCACCCATTAATGTTCTAAATGAATTTTCAGCTGCTAAACCATCATCAATTTTTACAAGGATTAATTTTCTTTCATCTGGGTCCATTGTAGTTTCTCATAATTGAGTTGCATTCATTTCACCAAGACCTTTGTATCTTTGAATTTCACATTTAGTTTTAGATTTTTTCATATGTGAAACTAATTCATCCTCAGTTCAAAGATATTTGAAGTCTTTTTTGTTAGAACTGGTAACTTTAAATAAAGGTGGTAAGGCGATGTATACTTTCTTATTAATTATTAAATCTTTCATATATCTATAGAAAAATGTAAGCAATAATGTTTGTATATGCGCACCATCTGTATCTGCGTCAGTCATTATAATAATTTTACCATAATTGATATCATTAACATCAAATTCACTACCAACACCAGCACCTATTGCATTCATAATTGTGACTATCTCTTCATTTTTTAGTAGGTCAATTAACTTTGTTTTTTCTGCATTAATAACCTTACCCTTCAATGGTAATATTGCTTGGAATTTTCTATCTCTTCCTGATTTAGCGCTACCACCCGCTGAGTCACCCTCTACTAGGAATAATTCATTAAGCTCTTTATCTTTACCTTGTGCAGGTGTTAATTTACCAAGCATTGTTCTTGATTTTGATTTATTTTTTTGATCTCTAACTGCTTGTCTTGCTTTTCTTGCCTCTTCTTTTGCTCTTCTTGCTAATAATGCTTTTTCAATTAATGAAATTGCTAATGTTTTATTTTCTTGTAATCAAAAATTTACACTAGTTTCAGTTATTTTTTCACAAACAGTTTTAGCTTCTGCTGTACCTAATTTACCTTTTGTCTGTCCTTCATATTGAATTAAGTCTTCAGGTATTTTTACAGTTACAACAGCTATTAAACCTTCTTTTATATCAGATGCATCAAGTTTTTTGTCTCTTTCTTTTAATATTCCTTGGTTTTTACCATATTCATTTAATACCTTAACTAACCCAGATCTGAAACCAATAACATGAGTTCCACCTTCACTAGTTTTAACATTATTTGCAAAACCTAAAACAGTTTCTGAGAACTCATCTGTATATAACATCGCAATTTCAACATCAATATTAGAATTGTTACCTTTTATAATAATGGGTGCAGTTAATGCTTTTTGTGTTCCTTTAAGTTCATTAACAAATTCTATTAAACCATTTTCAAACAGATACTCAACATATTTATCACTTCTATTATCTTTTAATGTAATTTTAAGACCTGAGTTTAATAATGCTGACTCTCTTAAACGTTCTGAAATAGTTGAAAAAGAGAACTTTGTTGATGAAAAGATTGTTTCGTCAGGTAAAAAGTTAACTATTGTTCCAGTTTGTTTTGTTGACCCTGTTTCTTTTAGTGGTTGAGTTAATTTTCCACCATTAGCAAACTTAATAGTTGAAATCTTATTATCTCTATAAATTGTAACTTTAAATTTACTTGAAAGAGCATTAACAACAGATGAACCAACACCATGTAATCCACCAGATGTTTTATATCCATCTCCACCAAACTTACCACCTGCGTGTAAAACAGAAAATATTATTTCAGGTGTTGATTTTTTTGATCCCTTATATTTACCTATAGGAACTCCTCTACCATTATCTTTTACAGTAATTGAACCATCTTTTTCAATTGATACATTAATCTCAGTACAAGCCCCTGCTAAAGATTCGTCAATTGAATTATCTACTATTTCTCATACCAAGTGATGAAGTCCACGTACATCGGTAGAACCGATGTACATACCCGGCCTTTTTCTGACCGCATCTAAACCTTCTAAAACCTGAATACTATCTTCGGTATAATTTAAATTATTTTCATTTGACATTTTGCCCCACCTATCATTTTAATAATTAAATAAAAACCTATTTAATTAATATTAGTCTTATATATATTAATATAAAAAATATTTTTGTCAATATAAATGTATTTTACCAATAAAACATAGAAAAAGAAATAATTATTTTTTTGATATAAATATAAAAAATATTGACATAGTCAATATTTAATAAATATTATAAAATTCTTCATTATCACTATTAAATGATTGAATACCTGTTATTACTCAATAAGGTTTATTGACGTCATTACTTACATTTTTTCATATTATTTTATATTTATGGTTAACTTTATCATATTTAACACCTTTTCCGTCATAACTTATTAATTCTTCATCTGATAAATTTAGTTGTTCTTTACCAAGTACTACACCAGATATTCTTGTTAAGTCAATTTTTGATTTTAAAGATTCACTTTTAGCATAATTATCTTGATAATTAACCAATGTTTGATATGGGTTAAAATTCTTTGGTACATTAACTTTTTCAGTTTGTTGATCGGCATTTGATTCCTTATCACCATTACCAGAATAATCAAGAACAAATGAAATTTCTCCATTTAATTCAGATGGATCTGTTACATTAATTTTTTTATCCTGAGTATTTCAATACTTGTCATCATAAATATATTGAAGAGCTTTTTCGTGAACATTTTTCATTGAATTGTTCACACCATCTCTTAGTTTATCAAAGAATCCATTTAATTCATTTACACCACTAATTTTTTTATCAGTCATAAACTTATAATAGTTGCTTAAAAATGAATCTTCTGTATATTTTTTGCTTGAAATGTCATAACCTAATTTCTTAAATAACTTAAGTTTTTCAGATCTTGTAATAGATTTAAGTGTTTTACCACTATATTCTTTTTCGATTTCTAAAATAAGATCCTTGGTTTCATTTTTGGATAATTCCTTATATGAGTCAGCCACCAAACTAAGTAGGTTCATACCGCTAGAACCATCATTACCAATTAAATTCGTCCAACCCTCTACTTCAATTCCACCGATTAATGAATTACTTATTATTGATTTATAAGATTCATAAAATGGTGAGTTAGGATTGATAAATAAACTTTTAGTAAAAAATATTTTTTCATTATCATCAAGATTTTCATGACATTTTTTAAGTTCGCGTAAAAAAGACTCAGTCATTTTCATTGTACTTATAGGGTCATTTTTATCACCATTTTCTTTATTATAGAATCTAGACACTCTAACTTTAGAAGCATCTGGTTTCATATATTGAGATATAGGGTTAACTATTTCTTTTTTATCTAATTTATTATTTAAAATATCTTCATTAAATCCCTTTCCTTTTAAATAAGTACAAAGTTTTGTATTATTTTGAATTGTATTTATAACATTTTGAACATTATATAACAAGCTAAAACCAGTAGACTGCATTAACAAATTTACTTTCTCACTATTATCAGCAAGCAATGGTGTTATTATGTTTGCAACTTGAAGTAAAACATCGACTCCAAAATCACTCTCACCAATACTATCTTTTAATGATGAAAAACTATTAATATATCCATTTAAATTTAAACTACCAGCAGTATTAGTTAATAATGATCCAACACCATTAAAATTCATATTATTTAGCTTTGATGAATAATCTTCTAGTATATTGGTTGACTCTGTTTTTTTCATTGGTTCAAACGAAAAACCCTTCGATTTATCATTAACCGTCTTTTTACTGTAATCACTTATTGATACTCTATTAGGTTTTCCAGTTGATAAAACTGAGTTATAAAATGAATAACCAGAGCTATTTGTACCTCCAGTAGTAACATTTGCACTTGAATATGTATTAGAAATGCCCGAAGTACCACTTGGATAAGCACCATCATAACCTTTACTCAATAAATAGTTTGTTAAAGCTCCTGTATCTTGGATACCTCACGATAAATTTCTTCTATTTTCATCAGTTGATAAGTTTAACTTTTTATTTAACCCTGCTAAAATACCTAATTCATTTTTATCATCCTTTTTATTAAATCCTGTGTCACCTTTTTCATTAAAAGAATCTTCAAAATACTCATTTTTTACAAAATCATTATAAAAATTATCATCATACATTCCCATTATATAACTGGCATACATTCCAGAATAATTATCCCCATTTATTTTATTTATTGAAGGACTCATTACATCTCTGAACTTGCTTATATAACTTAAAAAATTAATATTTTGATCATTATATTTGTATGATACTGGCATATTTAACATCACTGGTAATGGTGTTAAATACATTGATAAAATTTCATTAAGGTTGAAATTTAAGTTTTCATGCCTACTTGATAAAACAATTCTTGACATAAATTCTGCACCTTTTAGCATTTCATCTTGCATATTAGTCATATAGTCATCATTGTTTTTGTTGTTATTATCCTCAGTAGAGCTAGGATCACAAGAAATTATAGTTGATAAAGGTGTACTTAAAATTGTTATCACTAATAAAGAATTCATTAATTTTTTCATAGTTTTTCCTCCTATTTTAAACTATTTTTAATTTAATTCTTTATTAATCACTAATATCTATCAAAATATAATGTACATTAAAATAAACCAATCTAAAAAAAACTTTTTCTATAAATATTTTTACGAAAAATTTATATATTAGTTGATATACACTATTAAAACTAATATTTATCAATTTGTATGCAGATATGAAGATAGCAAAAAATACTTTAATTTCATAATTAATATTATTTAGTGAAGTATAAAGCGATAAACTTGTAAATACGTTAAATAATTTAATTAAATAATATATATTTATAAAAATTACTACTAATGCAATCATAAAAACAGTTCAGAATAATAAAAAACCTAAATAAAGTACTTTTGAATAATTATTCGCAAATATATTTGTGCTGGAAAAAATATATTTAATCGATAAATTATAGTTAAAAACACCATTAATGCCATTTATTTCATAATAAATAAATAATAATGTTACTAATAGTATTAATAGATAATTTATAATTATTAAATTATTTGATTCAATATGCTTTTTAATCTCGTATTTACTTATTTTAATATTATTATTAATAATAAACAGAAAGTAAAGTAAATGTAAAATCATTGTTATTGAATCAATAAAAATAAAAATTCTTATTATAGATGTATTTGTTAAAATAAATATTAAAAAGTTAGCAATTAAAAAAGCAACTATAAAAAAAGTTATTAACTTTTTTTTATAATTAATAAAAGTGTTTAAATTCATTTCTTAATTATATAAAAAAAATAAAAATTATTCAATAATTACTTTATTATAATTAGTAAATATTGAAAAACTCTTGACCATTTTCATTAAATGATTTTATACCCGTTACAACTCAATATGGATTATTTATGTCATTACTTAAATTTTTTCATACCACTTTATAATTGTGATTTACATTTTTATAATTCATAGCTGTACCATCATATTCCAATAAATCTTTTTGAGTTAGTTTTAATTGGTCCTTACCAAGGACTACACCAGATGTACGATCCATATCAATTAGATTCTTAATTTTATTAACATTTGGGTCATTCATTTGATGCTTAACTAATGTCTGATATGGATTAAAATTCATAGGAACATCAACTTTTTTAAGTTGCTGATCTGCGTTTGAACTTATATCACCCACTCCTGTATAATTTAATTCAAATTCTAATTCACCATTTATTTTGCTTGAGTCTGTGCTATTAATTTTTATGTTGGAAATATTCCAGTAATTGTCATCATAAATATATTGTAATGAATCTTTATATACATTTTCCATGTCATAATTTAATCCATCTTTAAGTATATCTAGCATAAAATCAAACTCAGAAACTCCTCTTATATTTTTATTGGTTATAAGATTATAATAGCTATCTAAAATTGACCCTTCTACAAAGTTGTTTTCAGCGATACTATAACCAAGAACACTTCTAAGTTTTGTAAATTCAGATTTTGATAATTGTTGTAATGATTTATTTTTATATATATCACTATTTTCAATCTCTAGTAATTGTTTACTTTTCTCTTTTTTAGATAACTCTTTATAAGAGTCTGATAAAAGGCTCAATAAGTTTATAATTCTTTCACCACCATTATCTAATAACATATCTCAGCCTTCTTGTGTTAAACCTTTTGCTCCAATACCCATTACATTAGGTTTTATTATTACTTCATAAGAATCTCAAAAAGGTGTTCTTTTATTTTTAAAGAACTTTTCAATAAACTCTTTTTTAATATTATTATCTTTTAAATTATCGCTAAATTTAACTAGTTCATCGATAAAAATACCTACTTGTTTTAGGTTTTCTAATTGGTCTTTAATAATGTCATTTTCTTGTTCATTATATATTCTTGTTATTTTAGCAGTTTCAACATTAGGTTTAGTTATGTCATTAGCTTTTACTTGAGGACGCTTATTAGTTTTATTATTCAGTATTTCTTGATTAAATCCATTGTTTATTAAAAATGCTGTTAAATCATCACTTTCTTGAATTTTATTAATAGCATTTTGAATATTATAAATTAGGCTGATTCCAATCATTTGTATGCTTGTATTAACTCAATCAATATCACTTGTTAAGATTGGTGTCAAAATATTTACAATATTTAATAACATACTAGCACCAAAATCAGTACTACTTACACCTTCGATTGAGGATACAAAATTATTTATATAACCATCAATATTTAAATTACTTGCTGTGTTCATTAAATCAATTCCATTTTTGTTAAATTCAATATTATTAATTTTTGGATAAGAAGAAAAGTTATCACTTTGGAATTTTGAAGTTTTAGCACTTTCGTATTTACCACTTTTTAACTTATCATTAATATCTTTGTAGATATCATTTCCATTTCAATATCCTTTTCCTTTTGAAATAACTGAATTATAATGAAGATAGCCTGATGAATTTGTACCACCACCATTAATATCTGGTTTTCCATGGAAAAATGTACTTAACCCATTAGTGCCATTATAATCACCTGGATATGATCCATCATAATCTAAATCTAATAAATAATTAGTTAGTGGCCCTGTGTCTTGAATCCCCCAAGATAAATCTCTTCTACTTTCTTCATTTGATAATTTTAAATTTTTGTCTAAACCTGAAAAATACCCCATCTCATTTTTATCACCAGGTTTATTAAAACCAATGTCACCATTCAAATTAAACGAATCTTCAAAGTAATTGTTTTTTAAAAAATTTGTATAAAAACTATCATCATACATTCCCATTACATAACTAGCATATGTTCCTGCAGAACCAGTTTTATTTAATTTTTGTATACTTGGTGCTAAGTAATTCCTATACTTATCTATTTTAGTACTAAAATTAACATTATTATTATTGTATTTAAATGAAGTTGGAATCATCAATGAAGTTGGTATTGGCGTTAAATATATTGATAACATTTCGTTTAAATTTATGTTTATATTCTCATGTCTACTTGAAATAATTAATCTAGACATGAATTCTGCACCTTCAACCATTTCTCTTTGAATGCTTGTTAAATTTAAATCATTCTTATTTGAGTTTTTATTTTTACCACAAGATACAGCAGACGTAAAAGGCATAGCAAAAATTATTATAGATGATAATATATTTAATATTTTTCTCATTTTATTTGCTCTTTTCTTATATTTATTATTACTAAAATTAAATTAATAATGTTTTTATGTAAAGATAAGCTAACTATGTCATTAATTTATCTATCTTTTATATTATTAAAATAAATAATTTATTTATAGGAAATTAATTTTAATAAAAAAAACTAGTTTTAATTAACTAGTTTTAATGTTTTTAGATAATAATGTATTAATTTTTGCAGCAACTAAATCCATTGCTATGGTGTTACCTTCATAATAAGGAACAATTATATCAGCATGCTCAATTGACGGTTCAACAAAGAATTTATACATTGGTCTAACTGTTGTTAAATATTGATGAACAACATCCTCTAATTTACGTCCTCTATCACCAACATCTCTTAATAACCTTCTTATGAATCTAATATCATCATCAGTTCTAATAAAAATTTTTATATTACTTCTTTTTCTTACTTCTTCAATTTGAAGCGCCAATATACCATCTAAAATAATTACTTCTGATGGTTCAATTATTTTATACTCCCCTGATTGACTATGAGTTGTGAAATTATAAATTGGTACTTTTATTGATTTAAAATTTTTTAAATCATCTAAATGTTGGCAAATCAAGTCTATATCTAAAGAATTAGGGTGATCAAAATTTAAGCTTTGTCTTTCCTCAAAACTAAGATTACTAAAATCTTTATAATAGTTATCCATTGACAGATGTGATACAGAGTGATTTTCAAAAATTTTATCACTTAATGTTTGAGCAAATGTTGTTTTACCACTAGCACTACCACCAGCAATTGATATAATAGTTACTTTTTCCACAAAAACCTCATTATTTATAATTTATTATAAATTAAAATATTAAAATAATTTAGTTTTTTAATACAAAGTTAATTAAAATAATAATATATATGTAATATATACCAGGAGGATTTATGAAAAATAAAGTATTAGTAATTAATGGTACAGTTAGTCCTATTGAAAAATCATATTCAATAGAACTAACAAATCAATTTGTAGACGAATACAAAAAATTAAATAAAGAAGATGAAATTATATATCTTGATTTAAACAAAGAAGAAATGGCACAAAAGACTTTGACAAGAGAAAATATGTCAAATTATTTTAATGAAAATGATGCAATTAAATATATTAATCAATTAAAAGAAGTTAATAAAGTTATAATTTCAAGTCCAATGAATAACTTTAATGTTAGTGCACTGATAAAAAATTACTTGGATCACGTATTGTTAGCTGACCATAGTTTTTCATATAAGTATGCAAAAAAAGATGGTTCTGTAGGACTATTAGATCATTTAAAAGTTCAGATTTTAACAACCCAAGGAGCACCATTAGGTTGATATCCATTTGGTGATCATACAGCATTTTTAAAAGGAACATTTGAATTTGTAGGTGCAAAAGTTAATGAGCCAATTTTATTTGCAGGAACAAAAGTAGACCCAATCTCAAAAATGAACCCAAAAGAAGCAATTAGTACAATCAATGATACAATTAAAAATGTTGTTGCTAAATTTTAATATCTAATTATGGAGGAAGAAAATGTACGTAATAGATTATGAAGATGTTCAATTAATACCTAACTTTTGTAAGGTAAAATCAAGAAGTGAATGTGATACTTCTGTAGAACTTGGTGGATTCAAATTCAAGTTACCAGTAGTTCCCGCTAATATGGCATCAGTAATTAATGAAGATTTAGCTGAAATATTAGCTAAAGAGAATTACTTTTATGTAATGCATCGTTTTAATGTTGATGCAGTTAAATTTGTACAAAGAATGAAAAGTCAAAAATTATTTACATCAATAAGCGTTGGAGTAAAAGATGACGATTATAGATTAATTGATGAACTTGCATCAAAAGATTTGATACCAGACTTTATTACAATTGATATTGCTCATGGGCACTCAGTTCAAGTTAAAAACATGATATTTCACATAAAAGATAAAACAAAAGGTAAGAGTTTTATAATAGCTGGTAACGTCGCAACACCTCAAGCAGTAAGAGATCTAGAATACTGAGGAGCTGATGCAACTAAAGTTGGTGTTGGTCCTGGTAAAGTTTGTATAACAAAATTAAAAACAGGATTTGGTACTGGTGGTTGACAACTTGGAGCTATTAAATGATGTAGTAAAGCTGCTCAGAAACCAATAATTGCTGACGGTGGTTTAAGAGTTAATGGAGATGTTGCTAAATCAATTAGATTCGGTGCAAAAATGTGTATGATTGGTAGTTTGTTCGCCGCTCATGAAGAATCACCTGGTAAAACAGTTGAAGTCAATGGTGAATTGTACAAAGAATATTATGGTAGTGCTAGCGAATACAATAAAGGCGAAAAAAGATATGTTGAAGGTAAAAAAGAAATTATAAAAATTAGGGGAAAAATTCTTAATACTTATAAAGAAATGTGCGAAGATTTACAATCATCTATCTCATATGCTGGTGGAACAAAATTAGAAGATATAAAAAATGTTGATTATGTAGTATTAAAAACAGGTAACTTTAGTTAGTTACCTGTTTTTAATTAAAAGAAATTATTTCCCTTAGTAAATCCTGCAAAAAATTTCATTTTTAAATATTCTTGTCCCATACTTGGATGTTCAAATCTAAATTTATTCATAGCTGAATAAAATGACTTTTCCTCATTACTAAATTTATTAAAGAAATTCTCACTTAATATTGTATTTTCACATAAAATAAGAGCACAATTTGTTACAAAATATTCTATATTTTTTTGCTTATTATCAATTATTTTTAAATATTGATCAAAAAAATCACTTAGTTTTTCATCTTTTTTGTTATAAATTATTGTTACATAATTATATCTATCATTTTTAAAAGTATTTATTAATGCACATTTTTCTTCTACAAAAACATTATTAATTGAATTAACCATTTTGAAATCATCGGGTGTTACTTGTGGATACATTAAATCTGATACAAGAAAATTATTTGTTTTTGGTAATACAAATTTTATAATTTCAAAATCATTATTTTCTTTTTTTAAAAAACCCTTATAAGATGAGAATAGATTTAATAGTGAAGATACTCTATTAGATAACTTACGTAAATTGTATACGTACAATGGTTTTATGCTACTATCTAATGAGCTAAATACCTCATAAAATTCTTCTTTCATTGATTGGAGTTGTACTCTACTTATAAATAACTTAAACAAAATACTTGAAAAATTAACTAGTGCAATATGTTCATTTGTACTACCCTCTTTAATATCAATGTTTGAAATATAATTAAAATGTTCAGAGCAAAAACCATAAAAATTGAAATTATCGTTTCTTATTTTGTTAAAAAAAATCTCACCGAAAGAATAATGAATGTCAAATGGATTCTTTTTATAAGTTGAATAATATGAATCATTTTCAAAATTAATCTTATATAAGGTATTTTCAACAGCATTTTTTTCACAATCTAAAAAATGACAAACCTCTTCTTTACCCATTTGTCTATAGTTTTTTAAAAACAAACTATTAGAGTACTCAAGATATTTAGGATATTCTTCTTTATTTATTAAGGCTTTTAGAAATATATAATAATTTGTTTTTTTGTTTTTTCTAATATTTTTGAAACAACAATCCTTAAATAATTTAGTGCTTAAACAAAAACATTCTTCGTTATTATCAATATTAAAGAAATTTACACCATTTGAAACAAGAAAATTTATATTGTCGTTATCTAAAAAATAATTTTCAAATAAAGCATCAACAAATTTCTTTGCTTCCAAATTTGATATTTTGTTATCCAAAGCTTCTTTAAATACTTTTTGTTTATCAACTAAAAGTTTTAAATTTTTATCATCATTAATTAGCATTTAAACCTCTTTGTTATATTAAGCATAATATTATTTTAACTTATTATTTATAAATTTATTAATAAACAATAAACTTGCACAATAATAAAAAAAATCTATTAGGTAAATTGAATTAACAATATAAATAGATTCTTATTTTTTTGCTTGTTGTTGTTTTTTAATTCTAGACATTAATTCCTTAATTCTTTTTTGTTTTTGCACTTTTTCTTTTTTTGATAATCTTACTTGATCTCTTAAACGTCTGATTGACTGTGCTCTTTGAATTTTGTATGTTTTTAAAGATTTGGTATCAGTTGGTTTTTCGGGTAATGTTTCATTTGTTTCATCTTTATAAATTGTTATAATTTTTCTATCTTTTACAATTTCATCAGCAATTAAAGATTTATCTAATTTATGTTCATTTAATTCAACTATATTAGTAAAATCAAATGAATCAGATATCATATCAAATTCAAAGTTGAAAAAATCTAGTAATTCTTTTGAATAGAAAGATTTATCACAATGATTATTAAGTAGATTAGTTTTCATTTCATAAATATCATTAGCTGATTTTACACTGTATATTCATTGCAAATCTACTAAATATGTATCAAATAATAGTGTAAGAAAGTCTTCTTTTAATTCACTATTTTCTCTTAGTACATGAAAAGAATCTAAATAATTATTAAATTCAGGAACAGTTAAGAAGAATCCTTCTTGATCACCAAAATTAATTATGTCTCCATCATTAATTTCATATATTATTTTTCCTAATTTTTTTATAAAATCATTATCAAATCTAAATAATGATTTTATTAAATCGAGATATTCTCTATGTATTAATAAATAATCATCATCGACTTTTTTTGATAAGTACTGAAAGTATTTGTCTCTAATTAGACCAACAGCTTTAATTCCAGTATTTGTAATTATTTCTTTTTTAGATATGTTTGGTCTAAAAAACTTATCGTAATGAAGTCCCAATCCAAACGGTACATCTTCTGCATGATGATCATCTGCTGGCACGATTGTAATTATAGGAAAAATATAAGGGTAGACACATTTAATTGAATAATAATATACCCTAGATAAATAAGGTGTTCTATTACCTAAATCCTTTAAAATTCTGTTCATAGACACAAGTTCATCTTTAGACAATTCAAATAATGCATCTATCTGTAAATCCATGTCCCTTTCATTTATTTTTTTAGCAAACTTTGGATAATATTTTTCAAAACTAATTGTATTCTCAATTCACAATCCATTAATAAGATCATTAATATTTCTTAAGATATATGGATTTAAAAAATTTCCATTTATTAATTCTCCATCCTCATTAAATTCAAATGATTGAACACCTGGTGTAACAAAATTCTTAACTATCAATTTCTTTACGTGCATAACTTGTCTCCTTAAAGATATTTAAATAATTATACCAAAAAAAAATAGCAAAAAATAGTATCTAAAGAACTAGTATACTATATCACTATTTAGTTGATAATTTAAATAACAAGTAGCTTGAAGTTATTATACTTAAAGTTACAATTAATGATGAAAATAGCGGTATATATATATTATTAAATGAAAGTTTATTATCAATATAAATAACTATTAGAAATAATTGTCTTCCACCATTAAAAGAACTAGTATAAGAAATATAATAAAGTCAATTAAAGTACTTATATAAATTAAAATAACTAAAAAACTGATAGTAGTTGTCTTCTATATAATTAAAATCCAAGAAGTAATCTCCTGTAAAAAGTGATAAAATTATAAATAAAATTGAGATTGCTTGAATTATATAAATATTTTTAATAAAACCAGATAGAAGTACAGAAATAAAATAAGTAAAAGTGATTGCCACCATTATAATTAATATTGAAAATATATTTGATGGGTTATGAAAAAAATTACTTAGAAATAATGTCATTTTATGGTTATTCTCGATTACATCAACCATAGAAACAATAAAAATTGAAAATATAATTGAAAATAAACAATAGATAGAATAAACAATGAATAAAGATGAAATAAATGTTTTTTGTGTGATTCCAAAGTTTCTAATTTGCTTTAAAAATATAGTCTCTCTTCAAGAAACTATCAAGTTAGTTATAAATAATGAAGTAAGAGGAATAACATACATTAATGCACTACCGACTAATATAATTCTTGACTGGTCTAATGCACTTTTAATATAATAAACATATAAAAAAATTTCAATAATTAAAGGAATTAATAAAATATAAATATAAGTAAAAACAGAAGATAAAGTAGTCTTAAATATAAATTTAATACATTTATTGAATTTAGTCAGTTTCATAACATCTTTTTTATAAATTTATGTCAAATTTATAAGCGTTCCCTTCTATGTTTCTGTTTTTATATACTGGCTTTATTGATACTGATAAGGTATTATTAAAACTTTTTAGATCTTTTAAATAATAATTTAATTGTGTAGTTTCTCCATCTCTATATCAATTTTTACCATCATATACATAAAACTCAAAATAATCAACACTATCAATATTGCTTGATTCAAAACTTATTCTTATATTATTTAATATATTTTTTTCAAACTCTCGATAGACTAGATACTCTACATTAGGATTTGATATAATCGCTTTTTTAAAATTATCTTGATAATTATTATCCTTTATTACCATCTCACCAACATTAAATTTAAATGTATCTGAATTTGGCTTAATATTCAAACCTATCATTGATAAGACCCTATTTGAATTTAATGTTTCACCACTTAGATCATATGATATTTCTTTTCAACCATTATTCATATCAACTACATTCGAAACATCAATAGACTTTATTTGATCTTTTAATAGATTTCCTTTTGAATCTGCAAATGATAATCTCAGTGATACGTCTGGAGATTTATTCGCATTATCCTTATATACAAAAGATATAGTCTTTTTATTATTCATTATTTTAGAACCCATTATATCTCAACCATAAGTTTTATTAATATCTCAACTTTTAGAATCTACAATTTTACCTGATTCATCAAAACCAGACCCTATTACAATTGAATTCCCTTTTTTGTATGGTTCATCATAATCATACCCTCCTGAAAATTCTGAAATATTAAGTGGTTTTGAAATTTCAGTGCTATCAAAAATACGCCATTTATAGGTTGGTAGAACATCCCCTAATCTTCTATTAGTTCAAGGATAATTATCTATTTGATTGTTATCCACAAACTTAATACCACTACCAGTTGAAAAATTAGTTTTTAATATTGAATTATCAATATTCTCATCTATTAATGTTGTTTTCTCATGGATTAAATCACCTATTCCATAACTAAAGTTGTTATAACCGGTCGGGTTATCACCAGAATTATAGTTATAAAGTTCATTTATTATTGTATTATCAGGAGTATACTCTTTATCAAAATGGATTCTAGGATCAGCTTTAACAATTTCAGTTTTATAATCAATATTTTTTGTAATTTTAGATAAATTACTTGCTGATAGGCCATTATCATTATCGCTTAAAAATAAATTTGTTCCACTATATACAATGTCGTTAAATAAATGCTGAACTTGACTTTTGAAAATAAATTCTCTTGGTTTAGATAATTTTCTGGTCACAAGTTTAAATGCGGCATCAGCAGATTGATCAGTCCCCGCATCGAAATAAGTTCCAATACTACTATAAACATTCTTGTTATATTTGTCCTCGTTTGATGTTGAATTATAATTTTTTTTGTAAGCCATATCTTTATAATCATATACACCATTTATAAAATAATTTGAACTTCCATCAATCAAACCATAAATATCAGAACCATTAAAATCTTTAAATTCATTCAAAAAATGTTCAGAATTATCAGGAATTTCCCCAAAGTTAACTTGAATTTCAGTTGTCTTAGTAAGGTTACCATATTTATAGACACTCTGAGAAGCAACGGATGTTGTTTCATTATCATAATATTGTGTTCCTGAATACCCTAAATTTGCATCATTTCTATAATAAATTAATCTTAAATTTTTTATTTGTTCATTATTAGATTTCAACGTTTTTTCATTAAATGATTTAATAATAGTAGTCATATCATTAAAATCAAGAACTGAACCATTAGGATTTACACCATTTGCTTCATTGTTTATAAATCAACCATCAAAACCAACATAATTTGCAATTTCTATTAACTTATTAACAATTAAAAATTCCCCATTACTATCTTTTTTTAAAAAATCACTTAGCATTTCTTTAGTCAATCCATGATAACCATCTAAAAATATATTTCCAAAAATTTTTGAACCATTATTATGAGCTAACTCTATCACATCAGAAGGTGGTGGGATAATTGGTCCCTCAAATCAAGATCCTGATCAATTTATAAACTCATTATTGTATTGTCAATTTAGGTTTGTATTTTCATAAGGATTCTTAGTACCAACAACTGTGTTATCATAAGTTCTATGTTTTCTTGAAGAAAAACCTAGATAATTATAATTTAATCTTTCATCTTGAGACTTCACGTTTTTAGCCCCTGTAAAATCAGATTTTTTTAAACTTTTTTCTGATTTATTAAATTTTGCATCATTATCCACATCTGGATTCCAATTTAGAATCGAATTTAATCTTCTATATGATTGTGCGGGTGAAGTTACACCAAAATCAGATGCAAAATTTCCATTTGGCATAAATCCTTTATTAAGCGGAACTCCTGTAACTGCTTGTTTTTGAATGTTTTGTTTTCATTGAAAACCTGTATTAAAATTTTCGAAATCTAGATAATTATTACTATTATTTGCTGTAACAGATCCTATATCACTTGACTTAATTTCATCATTATTTAATTTATAATCATCAGAATATGTATTATATTCAATTCCATCACCATAATCTTTATCACTTCAATCAAAATTTTTTAAACTACCTAAATAATTATATTTATTTAAATTACCAATAACCGAGCAAGAGACACTTTGGCTTAGAAATATACTTGATAATATCGGAACTAGTAATAAACTCATTAATTTTTTCATTATTTTTTAAACCCCCAATAAAATTTTTTTCAATACACAAAAGCTATTACAGTTATAAACAACAAAGAAGGTAAAAGTGTCATCCATAAATTATAAAAAGGAGCATATCCACCATTAAAATAATCAGAAATAATCTGTGTAATTCCATAAAAATCAATAAATGTATATGAAGTAATCAACATATTAGTTCATATGAAATACTTTATAGGGTTTAAATATCCAATAATAACATAAACTATATTTTTATTAAGTAAATTAGCATCCATTATTGAATCTGAAAAGCATATAGAATAAATAAAAAATAGTATTAAATATAGTAATGCTATTGATCTTTTTTTAGATAAAGATGAAATGGTAACTACAAATATTGTAATGAATAGTAATAGTAATAAATTATTAAAAAAATACATAACATAAATAATTGCTGATAAATTTTTCAATATTGGAACATTATAAAAAAAATAATTACTTCACAAAAAAATATTATAAATAAATAAATTAATTAAAAAACTTGTTGTATATAATATTATGCTTATTAAAAATAATATAATTATAAAGTGCAGTTTACTTAGAGTACCTAGTTTAAGTTTTATTAGGTACTGTCTTCTTTTTCATTCAATTACAACTAAACCAATATAAAGTGGAATAAGAAAAATTGATATAGATATTACATTCAAAAGTAAAGGAGGCAACAAAAGACCCTCAAACGTTTTATATAATAATGTTGAAAATAGAATAAACAATAGTGAAGATAATAAATAACAAAAAACGTAAGTTTTATAATTTGTGAATATGTTTTTAAAGAATAATAAAAATATTCTATAGAAATTTAAGTAATTAGTTTTAAACTTCAAAATATTTTAACAACCTTTTTCTAATAGAACCATATTCTTCTAAAACTTTATCAATTTTACAATCTTCAAAAACTTCACCATTTTTTAAAATAATTATTCTATCACACAATTCTTCAACTTCTTCAGGGTTATGAGAGATAATAAGTAAGGATACTTTATTTTTTTGCTTATACTTTTTAAAGTAATTAACAAGCTTTATTTGCATTTCTAAATCAAGTCCAGTTATTAATTCATCCAATATTAAAACCTGAGGATTATTTATAATTGATAAAAAACAATTTGCTCTTTGTCTTTCGCCCCCTGATAAAGAGTCAATATTCTTTTTCATTAGACTTTCTAAATTAAACGAATTAGATAACTCCTTAAATTCATCTGATTGTAGATATGACTTACTTTTATAAAACTTCACTAGGTCTATTATCTTTGTTCCTTGTGGCCAACTTCCATCTTGAAACTGCATACCTACAGTTTTATCAACTATAATATTATTTGAATCCAAAAACTTTACCTTTCCAGATGTTGGTTCAAGTAACTTGGCTATTATTTCAACCAATGTTGTTTTTCCAGATCCATTGGAACCAAGAAACGCAACTGCTTCAGAATCTTCTATTTTCAAACTAATATCTTTTAAAACCTGTTTTTTTCCGAAATATTTATTAACTTTTTCAACTAGTATCATACTAATCAACTCCTTTTTTTATAAATACAAACTCATAAATATAATCAATAAATCATTTTAAAGACTTACTAATACTAGTAACAGGACTTGGGCTTGTATACTTTGGATTCGGTCCTTTATTTCATAACGGTCTATAATTACTATCATATTGTACATATTGTCCAAATGAATAAAAATCAATACTTAAACCTACTTCAATTGTTTTACCTAATTCATAAATTCATATTTTTAATCATTGATAAAATACTAAGGCATTAAAATATTTGAAAGATCAAAGCACTATTTCACTTGATGGATTTATTAAAATATCATAATTTTCATTAATCATGTTAATTTTGCTTTCAATATATAATGCTTTTAAAATATATGCGCTTTGATATTGAATTTCATCAGAACGGTAAATATCATTTAAGATTAATTCGATCTCAAAGTTTGGAACACCATTACTATCAACTTCACCATCATATGGAATTTGTTTATAATGTCTAAATTTATCAACATAGTTGTTAATATAATAGTTTCTAATAATATTAGTTGAGTTATTCAACTCCTCTATATTTTTCCTTTGTAAAGAATATCAAGAGTCTAAATAATCCTTACCTTCAATTGGTCATTCATCATATTTCCTTGTAATTTTATCAATATTTCCTTCTAAGCTATTTTCGTATTTGTTATATGTTTTAATGCTAGCAACCGAATTACCAATAGCAACAAATAAAATAGGTATTAAAAATATATATCCTAATTTCTTTTTCATAATATTCCTTCTTATAATATTTTAATAATTTTTTTATATCTTTCAAAATTTATACAAGAAACTAATTTAATATCATCATAATATGTACCTACTTCTAAATAAATTCTTAATGTAAATTCTGATTCGCCTTTTTTTCCACTAATTGTAAGAAAATAACTTCAATAATCTTTATTTGCGTCCTTGTTTTTTAGTGTTGTTGTTTCTTCGAAAATATCTCTTATTGATTTTGAAAATGCGTAATTACTAATATTATCGACTTCTAAATAAGTCCCTTTATATCCCATTACATCATAACTTCAATCACTATTTTTAGTTCTATAACTTTCTGTATCTTTATAATCAATAGCTAATTTATTGTTTTCTAATATCAATGGATTAACCTTATCAGAATAAATCTTGGTTTCTACACTCATTAGTAAACTATTTATATCATTTTCATTCTTGCCTTCTTTATAGTTTAATTCTTTAACATTATTATTAATAGTAGTGTTATCCAAATTGTTACTACCACAAGAAATTACTAAGTTAGATATCAAAATGATAAAAATTGCGAAAGAGCACAAAAAAAACTTTCTAAATAAATTATTCATTATATTACTCCCGTTTGTATATAATTACTTTTAGATAATATCATATTTATAAAATAATAATGGTTAAAATAATAAAAACTACATAATTATTTTCTTTTCTTTAATAATGATAAAATTAATAAAATAAGAATAGAAATTTTGTTTAATATACCTACTATAAATCAATAATCGCTTGTACCCTCAATAAAAATATCATGAAGGTTTTCATCTTTTAATGCATAACTTTCTAACTCATCTAAAATATCATTTATAGAATTCTCTCAATCATATAAATTTCTTGAATTAAAAATTCTTAATAATTTTTCTTTGGACTCTTCTGAAAATATATTAGGGTAATTTTTATTATAATATTCAATATGAGAAGTATGTTTTTTTATTTCGTTTCAAATAATAGCAATAGTATCGTCAATATTTAATACTTCGTTACCTGAAAGGACATTTTCATAACTAATTTTAGCTGCTAAATCTGATATTCTAATCAACTCAGCGGATTGCTCAATAAACTTTAATACAATGTGGCGATCAACAACTCTTTTTTTATTTTCCACAATTAATGTATTTAATATATCCTGATAAAACAACTTGTAATTATCTTTAAAATCATTGAAATCATCAATATATGTAATGTTATTAAAAGCATTTAATACATCATCAAAACTCTTTCGATATACTGTTGATATCTTCAAATCTTTATCAATTAATAAAAGTAATGTATCTAGAGTAACTAAAACTTCCTCGAAAAAAGGCTTGAATATTAAATATTGATCTTTTGTAAAATTATACTTTCCTAACATATTTTTCCTTTTTGATATATATTAATAATATATGACATTTTACTAGAAAGAAAATAATATGATCCAATATTTAAGAGCCTACAAAGTAAATGAAACAAGCATTAATAACTTAAGAAATGTACGTCCTTTTTGACAACAAAGTATAAAAAAACAAGTTAAAAAACTAAAAAAATGGCTTTTTAAATTTCAAAGAAGTGATTTAAAATTTAAAATTGATTACCCCGGAAGTTATACACAATATATTAAATTTTTAAGAGAAGTAAGTAATTTTAATAACTTTTTGAATCAGAAATCAGATTCTTTAAAAGCAAATTTAAAAATATATTCAAAGTTTTATAAAATATTTGTTGATTATTCTTATTTACTTGGATGAGCAAATTTTATCGAAATAACTATTAAATATTATGACGATATACAAACAGATACAATATCAGAACTTTCAATTCATTATTTAAAACTTGTTAATGATACTATTTTTAAACTATTTGTTATCTATAAAAAAGAAGTATTGAAAGCATTAGAGGATGATGAATATATTAAATTATTAACTAACGACGTTGTAGTTCCAGATAAGCAAATTTTAATTGTAAATGATACCCTTAATAAAATTATAAAATACGCAAAAACTCTATTTAGAAAAAAGAAAATTAGTGAAGAAACTTATTTAAAAATATCTTCACTAACTTTAGAACTTGTTAATTTTAATTATTCATTTTCATATTATTCATATAAATTATTAAAAAATTTTAATTAATATTTGTTTTGATATTTAATTCATTAAGTTGATCATTCGATACTAAGTCCGGTGCATTTGTCATTGGATCAACTCCTGAAGAGTTTTTTGGAAAAGCGATAACTTCTCTAATTGAACTACTTTCAGTTAATAACATGCATAGTCTATCCAATCCGATTGCACAACCAGAATGATAAGGCGCACCGTATTTATATGCATTAACAAATCAACCAAAGTTTTCTTGAATTTTTTCTTCGGAGAAACCAATAGCTTTAAACATTCTTGTTTGAACTTCTTTATCAGTAATTCTTTGACTTCCTCCACCTATTTCAAATCCGTTTAATACAACATCATACGCTTTAGCTTTTGCATTGGCTAAATCTTTATCAAAATTATTTAAACATTCATTTGCTGGCATAGTAAAGGGATGATGAGCAGCAACATATCGATCTTCATCATCAGAATATTCAAATAAAGGGAAGTTAACTACTCATAAAAATTTGAAATCATTTGATTTAATTAATTGCAACAAACTTCCACACGCATTTCTTATCGCTCCCATAGCCTTACTTGCGACATTATATTCTTCCACAATAAACAGAACTGTAGATTCTATTTTAATATTAAACTCTTCAATTAATAATTTTTTTTCTTTTTCACTTAGCTTTGAACCAACCGAACCAGTTCATTCATTAGTATCAAACTTAGCAAAACCTAAGATGTTAACTGAGTTTTGTTTTGCAACCTCAGTTAGATATTCTACTTCTTTTTTTGATAAAGATTTTTCAACACATATAGATCTAATTGATTTATTTTTTAAATCTTTAAATAGATTAATCTCTGTGTTAGAAAAAATTTTATTTAAAGTTTTAATTTCTAAACCAAATCTTAAATCAGGTTTATCAATACCATACTTATCAATAGCTTCATTATAATCTAATCTAATAAAATTATCTTCTATGTCTATGTTTTTTATGCTTTTCATAATAGTTTTAAGCATATTTTCAATCATATTCATAATATCTTCTGGTTCAGCAAAAGACATTTCCATATCAAGTTGTGTAAACTCAAGTTGTCTATCAATCCTTAAATCTTCATCTCTAAAACACTTAACAATTTGAAAATATCTATCAAATCCAGAGATCATAAATAATTGTTTATAAAGTTGAGGAGATTGTGGTAGAGCATAAAATTTATTTTTATTTAACCTTGAGGGAATTAAAAAGTCACGAGCACCTTCTGGTGTAGACTTACCAAATACTGGTGTTTCTATTTCGATGAAACTATTGTCGCTAAAATAATTTCTAATACATTGATAAACTTTATGTCTAATAACAAACTTTTCTTGCATTTCAGGTCTTCTTAAATCTAAATATCTGTATTTTAATCTTGTATCTTCTTGTGCTTCAATATTGTCTCTTATTTCAAATGGTGTTAATTCAGATTCGTTGATAATAATTAACTCTTTAACATCTATTTCAATTTCACCAGTCTTAATATCTAAGTTTTTTGACTTTCGCTCTAATACAATTCCCACAACTTCAATTACATACTCGGATTTTAGATTTGAAACATTTATACTACTATTTTCTCCAATAACTAATTGTGTAATTCCATGAATATCTCTCAAATCAATAAAAGTCATTGCTCCTAATCTTCTAATTTTTGATATCCATCCCTGAATTATTACTTCAGTATTAATATTTTTTAATGTTAACTCTCCACAACTATGTGTTCTTTTCATAATTACCCCTTTTTTAAATAATCAACAATTTTATCAAAAGATACTTTTTCTTCTTTTTTTGTATCTTGATTTTTAATTATTACTACATTTTCCTTAATTTCATTATCACCAATAATAATTATGCTTTTTGGATTATACCTTTCTGCTGATTTAAATGCAGATTTTAAGTTTTTATTCATATATTCCAAATCTACTTTTAAATTTGAGTTTCTTAGCATAAATAATAATATATTAGACAATGCTTTTGCTTTATCTGTAAGCGCTATTAAAAATGCATCTAATTTATAACTTTCAAATAAGCTAATATTTTGGTTATCTAATGAGATTAATAATCTTTCCATTCCAACACCAAAACCTGATGCTTGTAAGTTTATGTTTGCCATTTTTTCAACAAGATTATTATATCTTCCACCACCAATTATAGTAATACCATCTTGGTCGACAATTTCATATACAAGACCAGTGTAATAATCTAGTCCTCTTACTAACTTCTTGTCTTCTATAAATTCAATTCCTATATTTTTAATATTTCTCTTTAGTTCATTATAGAACTTTTTATCTTCTTCACTCAAGAAGTCTTTCATATCGATTATGTCATCAAATTGATGTCTATCAATCTTGCAATCTAATACTCTAAGTAGATTTGTATTTATTCTCGTAGCACAATCATCACAGAGTTTTTTTGAAGATAAGTATTTTTTTAACTCTACAATATATTTTTTTCTTTCTTCATTAGTGACTATATAATTAATATTTAACTTATAATTTTTTAACCCTATAGAGTTTAATATCATGAAACAAAATGAGATTAATTCTGAATCTAATTCTGGACTGTTTGGACCAAATACTTCAACCCCAAACTGACTAAATTCTCTCATTCTACCCTTTTGAGGTCTTTCATATCTAAACATTTTAGAAAAATAAAACAGCTTTAATGGTAAATTTTCCTGAATATACAATTTATTTTCAATAATTGCCCTAACAGTTGGTACAGTTCCTTCTGGTCTTAAAGTTAATTCTCTATTTTTTTTATCTAAAAAATTATACATTTCTTTTGTTACTATGTCAGTCGACTCACCAACATTACTCTTAAATAAATCAGAGCTTTCAAACATTGGGGTTTTTATTTCATTAAAATTAAAATTCTCTGCAATATTTCTAATAATTAGTTCTAATGCTAGATATTGTTTAGCTTTATCTCCAAATAAATCTTCTGTACCTCTTGGTTTTTGAATCATTTAATACCACCTCTTGCTATTTTATATAACTATTAATATTAGTTAAATCATTTATAAGCTCTTTTATCTCGTTAATTGGTTTGTCCCATCATTTTAAATTTTCAAGGTAATTAATTTTTTCATCATCAATTCTCATCCTAATAAACTTAGCAGGGTTTCCGGCCACTATTGAATAAGGTTTTACGTCTTTTGTAACTACCGAACCTGCTCCAATTATTGAACCATTACCAATTTCTATTCCTGGTAAAACCATTACATTATTACCTATTCAAACATCATGGCCCACTATTGTGTCCTTATATTCTTTATTGTTTTTGATACTTATTTTATGTTCGAACTCTTTAAATAATTCAAATGGGAATGTTGATAGCGTTTCAATACGATGATTTGCTCCATTCATTAAGAATTTAACATCATCAGCTATAGCACAATAATTTCCTATTCTTAATCAATCATTATAAATATCTGGGAAATGATATAATACATTAAAATTTTGAAACTCCTGAGCACCTTTTTCACCTTTAAAAGTGTATAGGTAACTATAAGTACCTACTTGAATATTTTTATTTGATATATAATCTTTTAAAAAAAATAATTTATTTGACTTTCCCATTTAATTTACCTTTAACAATATGATTATATAAGAAGTAATTAAAAAATATAACTTTTTAATTATACTATTAAAAAAACCTTTTATAAAAGGTTTTAGTTCAATGATGTGAATTTTAATTCTAGTCCCTCTTCATCATTTATAAAATGTGATTTCTTATTATAATCACCATTTTGTAACTCAGGAGTTGATGGAGTTAACTCAACTTTCTCATATTCTTTAGAATATATATTCATAGTGTATGAATATTGTTCCTTTCCGTTTTCTATTTTAAATTTATCAAAATCAAGATCATTTAATAATATACTTCAATAATTATAATTTATTTGATTTTTTGCAATAAAATTCATTATTACTCCATAAGGTGTTTTATCACTAATGTTACCCATTTCTGTAATAACATCTTTATTATTGTCATTATCTTTTACCAATTGTTTAATTGTCGCTGGAAAATCTATATTTTGTTCTGAGGGCTTAAAATAACTAACATTGTAATTAATATCCAAACTACCATAAAAAGTTGTTGGTGGCTTAGTTGGTTTTTTATTATTTATTTCTATTGTCGCTCCAGAGGCATCGCTTTTATATATATAATTATTTGGATTTCTTAATTCATCTGCAATTCTTTGTAATTGATTAATCATACTAAGATTATTAAATATTAACCCCATTAAAATCGAGCTTGGTCTTTCATCATAGATTGTACCTATGTCTGTAATACTAAAATTATCACTAAGATACAATGAATTAGTTATTTTTAAATAAAATGTTATTTCATCTTCTTTATTATTTTTATTTGTAATAATAAATTTATAACTACCATTTCTATATAAATTATCGTCAATACTTATTTTTTGTTCATTTTTAAATACATCATAATTTAATGCATCAAGTAAGTAACCGCCTTTAGTTAACTTATCATTAAGTAAGTCAATTACATCATTACAATATAAAAATCTATCCATCTCAATATCTTCAACATTGATATTATCAAAGCCTTTTTTGCTTATTGGTAAAATTGGATCAGGCCTTTCAATATTGTTTCAAGACATATCATTTGCACAAGATAATGTTGCTACTGGAGATAACATTATAAATAAACTAAGACATTTAATTAATAACTTTTTCATTTCTAACCCCCCATAACAATATGTAGCATATTTAATCTTTTTAGTGAGAATCAACTTAAGTTAACACTTACAATATACAATAGTCAAGAACCTATAACACCTGGAATAAAGTATCACCATAAGAATATCATTGGTAAAACAATAGACGAGTAGAATAGACTTAGTAAGGCCGCTATTGCAAAGTAACAAACAATAAAACCAAATATAGCACTAACTATAACAATTGGAACATATATAAATATAAATAATTTTGCTATGTAAATATCTTTATAACCTAATATTTTCATTGAAGAAATAATTTTTTTGTTATCATTTATAACTAGATTTATAGTTAGTAATATTATTACGGCACTTAAACATAACCATACTAATACAATCGCAAATATAATTGAAACGATTGTAGAATTGATTCTTTGTAATATTTTCTTAGCTTCAGGAACTGAGACTAAATTATCAATTGAGTTTGAAGATGTAGAACTATAATTTCTTTCATTTGAAGTTCCCCCATTTAAACCAAACATTGAATAATCGCCAAATGAGCTCATAGTTGAAGCACTATTAGTTATATCTGTGACTGTTGTATCAAGTGAAGTTTTGTAGTTAAATAGAGGGTATTCATTTTCAAATAGTTTTCAATATTTTTTTGTTGCTTCGTCTTTTGTGAATGTTTTAAAATTATCAAATGCATCATTTTTATTTATATTATTTTTTATAAATGATATAAGATCAGATAATCCATTTGTATCTTTAGGATTTTCTCATTCTTTCATAAATAAATTAAACAATAATTTTTCTGATAAATCATATTTTGTAATTATTTTTGCCTGTTCGTTATTAATTCAAGCAGCATTATCACCATACTTATCAACAATACCTACAACTTTGTAATTTTGACTTACTTTTAAATTTTGTTTAGAAATAATTCCTTTAGATAAATCATCAGTCATCATGTTTGGACCAACTATTGTTTCAGATGATAATTCTAGATTAGAAGAATAAACCTCATTATTTTTATAAGTGAGTTTGTCATTGTTAATTGATTCATTTTTTCAATCAGAATGTTTTGTGTCAAAGACAGAATTATCATAAAAATTATTGAAACTTGTATAGTCATCATTTTTATTTTTAGCACTTAGACTTGTCATATCTCAAGTGTTGATGTCCAATTCATTAGATTTATTATTTAATACATCAACTAAGTGATTAACATCGATTATATCACCAATACTAATATTTAATCTTTTAGCAACAGATTGATTAATTAAAATAGAGTTATCATTTGTAAATAAATCATTTAATAGATTATCTCCTTTTGTATTAGTTAGGTTTAGTGTTTTGTTGTCTTCTTTAATTCCGTAAACTTTTACACTTTGATCTTTTATCAATGAATTAATATAAATTCCAATATCATCAGTTTTTTCATTATAAGGGATTACACCAAATCCAATATTATAATTACCATTATTACTATAATAATTTTCCCTAATATTTTCTTTTATTATCGCTGGAGAGTTATTATATATACCTTGTAAAAACGCTTGTTGAAAATTATTATAGAATTGTGCCTGGAATCAGTCATATACAGTAACAATCGAAGTTATTACTCTTTCTTCTCAATCTGAACCACCAAGATAATTATATAAACTGGTAGAAAGTGTTTCATCATTATCAATTGAACCGTTTTCGGTTAACTCGATTGGTGGTATATTTACTTCTGATACATTAATGTCATCTGATGTTATTAAATTTTTATTTTTGTTATCTTTGCTAGTATCTAAGATATTAGTGTCAGTAATAAAGTAGGTACTTCTTTTTGGATTTTTAAATACATCATCTAATCCAATAGAGTTTTTGTATTTAAAATAAAAAATTCTAATTGACTCTAAGTCTTCTATATTTTCTTCTGCTAATTTTGGGTTTAAAATAACTTTTAATAAGCTTTCTTTTTTTCAATACTTATCTAACTTATAATTTTTTAAGTCTTTTCATAAGTTCATTATAGTAAGCTTACGATAGTTTTCAACTTGTTCATCATTATTTTGATTTGGAATACTATCAATAGATAAATCAAAATCTTTTAAGTAATTTATATCAATTGCTTTATATGTTAAATCATTTAATGAAGTTAAATCTTTAGAAGGACTAAATGATGTATTTTTAATATTATTTTCAATAAACATGTTTGCAATATCTAAAGAACTTTTATCCTCTAAACTATCGATTGTGGAACTTGGATTGTAAGTTTTATAAAAACTTTTTGGACTATTATACAATGGACTTGTATATTCAACCATATTATCATACTTTGTAGAACCATAAGTTTTATCAATATTACTTTTTAAAACTCCTGGAAATATTGTACCTAACGTTAATAAAAATGAAGAAGTTGTAATTACAAAGAACACGGACAATAATCTTGTAAATGAACTTGATAAAACAGCCCCCTTAAATCTAGAATCAAATTTTTTTCTATTTGTTAATAATTTTTTTAAAGCTAGATTAAATTTAGTGGTATTTTTATTATGCTCGAAGTAAATCATTTCAAGTGGTTTATAAAAATTTAAAACATAAAAATATGTTATTAAAGTTACCGCCTCTAAAAAAACAAATATTCCCAATATATTGACCATAAATGATACTCATGAAAAACTAAAACTTGTAATCTCTATTTGAAAGAATTGATTAAATATATTAACAACAACTTCTTGTAAACCAGAACCAATAAAATATCCAACCAAACCACCAATTAATGAAACAAATACTGGATAAATACTTGTAGAAAGTAATAAGGACGACTTTTTATAACCTAGTGAAATCATTACACCTATTTGAGCAAATGACTTTTTAAGATCATTTTTTATCATTAAAAACAGCATAATTATTGCAATAAATAAAGTAATACCAGAAATAATTAAACCTACTATTTTGAAATATTTTAAAGTAGTGTTAATAAAATTAGTTCTATTATGAAATTTATAATCATTATCATTTAATGAATATACAATTTTGTTATTTGAAGTATTTTTTTTGTCAAATATTGCATATAAATTAATATTTTTAGCAACATCTAAGTCAGTTAAATATGAGTTTATTATAGTTGTTGATGCATTTTTGTTATCAAATTTACCTACATAATATGTTTCAATATCAGTGCTTGAGTTAGCTTTAAGTGTTTCTTTTCCTTTTAATTCACCATTTGTATACCATATTCTTTTATTTTCGTGATTAGTAAAATTGAATTCGTTATCTGGATATAATTTATCGTAAAAAGTTAATTTGTAACCAAAGTTTTCAGGGTTTACATAAAATAAACCTTCATTTTTTGTATTTGGTAATGGTTTTTCTTTACTTAGTATTGGAGTTGAAAAATCTGCTGAATTTCCAAATCCTACCACTTGAAATCAATTTTCTTGTGAATATTCACTATTATCTATTCATAAGTTAATATCTTTTAATTCATATTTAGATAAATCTACAGATTTTTTTTCACTATCTTTAACAAGAATTGAAGTACCATAATCATCGTCTTGAAATCTTACTATGTCATTAATCGCAATGTTATTCTCTTTAGCAAAATTTTCACTAACATATGCTCATTTTTTTGTATAATTATTTGTTGCTAAAGTATAATTTTTTCATGTATTTAAATCCATTCCCTCTTTCACAACTAACTTATCAATTGTCTGATATGGATTTAACGAAACTGCCTTAATTGTTTTATCTGAAGATAGACTAAAATTTCTTGTTTCAACACGTTCAAAGTTAAAACTATTTTCTGTGTCACTAATTTTATCTTGCACATAGTTAATGATTAAGTTATTTCTTTGCTCAGCATCTGATACATTTTTAAATTTATCATTATCATAGTTATTTTGATAACTTGTACCATCTAAGTCAATTACAAAATCATGAATGTTACTCTTTTCATTAGAATTAAATAATTGAAATGAATCATTTATTCTACTTGAAGACGAAAAACAAGCAGTAAATATAAATGATGTCAATAGAACTAAAAACAATATTGCTACTAACTGAATTTTATTCTTAGTCAAATTCCTGAATGAGTTTTTAAAAAATGGTTTTTGATTTTTCATTCTTACCTTACCTTCTATATAATATATTTTTAAAAATAAATATATCTCAACTTCTAAATTTTTATAGAAATTAAACTACTTAATTAAAATTAAACTTATTTATTAATTAAAATATTAATTATAGATGTTAAAAAATATTAAGTTTTAAAAAATTATTTAAAAATTTTAAAGTACTTAATCTAATGAAATAGGTGGAGATGAAGCTTTTTTTATTTTGTTCAATGTTTTTGTAAATATACTATTAATTATAATCTCAATGCAATTTCTTGAATTGATTAGAAAGATAACAATCAAATTACTTTTTATTAGATTTGTTTTAATAAATGAATAATCATTAATGTATTCATAGTAATCAAAAATGTATAATAAATCATCTTCAATATATGAATTATTTTGAATATAAATACTTTTATTTTTTAAAATTTTATTATAAAAAATAGAGCAAATTATTGATAAGAAATTCATTAAGAATATCAAACTAAAAACTACTACTAGCAATAAATAATCATAGTTTTTAAAAAACTTTACATTTGAAAATATAATAATAAGTTTGATAGTTAGTATTAATGAAGATACAATAATAAAATTTTTTAATGTTTTAAAATTTTTATTAGCTTGATAGTATCTTTTTATGTTTAAAATATCAGTATTTGATGAAATTAAATTAATTTTTTTAGTTATAATAATCATTTCTACAATTATAAAGATTGATATAAAAAGTATTAATAACAGCATTAGACTTAAATTAAGACTTAATAAATTGTAAAACAAACTGTAAAAGTATGATAACCTAGTGATAAATGTAGTAAACGCATATGATAATAAAAAAATAAAAATTAATGAATTTAATAAACTACGATTGTTTCTTATTTTTTTCATATTACCACCTTATTTTTATATTATATCAAATTAATAGTATAGATTATAAATAATACATAAGGTTTTTTGTGCATTAAATTTATAAAGGAAAATAAAAAAAGTCTACAATAAGTATTTATTATTGTAGACTTCCTATAATTTAAATTAAATTTATTTATTTGCTCTTTTTGACGCTTTTTGTTGTTTTTTTACTGCTAGTAAATCCATTTTTTTCTGTCTATTTTCTTCTTGGATTTTTAAATGTTGTTCGTGTTTTGTTTTTAATATAGATTCATACTCATTATATTTGCTTAATTTAGACTCTAATGCATTTATTAATAAGTTTTTTTTATCCACAGAAACTTTACCTTTAGAAGTATCCATTGATTTTCATTTTGTTAGTTTTGTATTTAATGATTCTTTTACACCATTTGTTGAGTCAAGTGATAAAACACCTCTTTTAATGTCAAATAATCTTCAGAAACTTAATACTAATGCACTTACAAATGACGCTACTATTAGTCCACCTAATGAAAATGCAATACCAATACCAATTGATGAACCAGTTAATGCACCATTAGTTTCAACTAAGTGTGATGATAGCAATGCAAATACAAATACACCACCATGACTAGCTGCTAAAGTAACTTTTCCTAAACCGATAAAAACACCAACAATTACTCCACCAACCATTGCACTTACTGCAACTCTTTTTGGATCTTTAACCATAAATGGTATAGCACCCTCTGATATAAAGCATGCTCCCATTAATCAGTTAGCTTTTGCAGCATCTCTATCTTTAACAGTTCAAATTTTAGGGAATAAAATAGTACTTACAGCAATCATTAACGGCGGAACCATTCCTGCAATCATTGCTGACGCCATTATTACAGTTTGTAATTCTGATCCAGCAAGTTTCTTATCTATTAATGTACCAGCAACCGCTAAGTTACCTAATGCATAAGCAATTTTATTAATTGGACCACCCATATCAACACACATCATAAATCCAACTATGACAGATACAAGTACTAATAAGTCATGTTCTGCTAATCATTGAATTCCACTTTGAATTGCACTCATTAAATATCCTAATGGGATATTTATAGCAAACATCACTAAACTAATTAATAATAATGATAATACAGGTATAAATACAATATCTCTTACACCTTGTAATGATTTTGGAAGTTTTTTCATCATTTTACTTAGTCCAAATACTAATAAAGCTGCTAAATAACCCCCAAATATTGCTCCTATAAATCCAGATTCTTGTCCAGCAATACTTTTTGGTAATAATTTTTCAAATAATCCACTTCATGAATCTGATGAATTAAGACCATATGCAAAACTCATAACTTTTGTTGAGAATAAACCAGCTACCATACCAGGCATTAATCCTTGTGACCCAACAATTGAATATGCAATAAACGCCCCTAATATTGGTACCATCATTGTCATTGAAGTTTTTCCTATTGCAGAAAATCATCCGGCAACAGGACTAGTTACACCAAAGCTTCCTTTTGCTCCACCATTACCTGCAGCAAAGTCAATTAAAAATCCTATTCCTAAAATAATACCACCTGCTACAACAAATGGTAACATTCTTGATAAACCACCAAGTAAATTCCCTTTTATATCTAAGAATTTTTTCATTGTTAACTCACCACTACCAGACTCAGAATCTGCATTGGCTTTAATTGTTTTTAAACCTTCACCAGATTGAAATTTTTCAATAAGTTTATCACCTTTGAAAATAACTTCTTTTGTTGAAGTATCTATTACTTTTTTTCCATTAAATCTTGATAGTCCTTCAAGGGCTTTATCATGACCAAAAATAATTACTTTAGCATTTTCAATATCACTTGGAGTAAGTTTATTTTCAGTCCCTCTTCTTCCTTGTGTTTCTATTTTATAAGTCATACCTTTTTGTCTTGCGTATTCTTCTAATTTTTCAGCAGCCATATAAGTATGTGCTATTCCTGTTGGGCAAGCTGTTATACCGATAACGTCATACCCTCCACTAACAGATTCACTTTCTTTTTTAACTTCATCTTTAGTTAATGCATTTTGTACATCTTCAATTGATTTAGATTCTCTTAATTTTTTTTGAATTTCTGATTTCATTAAAAATCCTGATAAATCTGCTAATGCACTTAGATGTTCATTACCGTCTTTTCCATTAGTCATTATCATAAATACTAAATCAACTGGTTGATCGTCTAATGACTGTCAATCAACTTTATTTTTCAATTTAACAAAACCTATTGCTGAAGATTTAACAGTTGGATTTAATACGTGAGGGATTGCAATACCATCACCAACTCCAGTTGAACCTTCAGATTCTCTTTTATATACTGCTTTTTCAAAATCTTCTTTTGAATCAATTTGTTTAGTTTTTAGCAACTCGCTTGATAAAAAACTAATAACTTCTTCTTTTGATTTAAAGTCTTTATTGAAAAAAGCAATATTCTTTTTGAATAAATCTTTTAATTCCATAATTTACCTCTCTATTTTTTTACTAAATTTTATTCACTTCGATTTGGTTAACCAATGAATAAATTTGTTCTTTATTTGCTAATCACTCAGTAAATGCTGTAGCACCACCAGATGCAGCAGCATATTTCAATGTATCTTCAATACTTAAGTTATTATGTAAGCCATAAACAAATCCAGCTAACATACTATCTCCAGCACCAACTGAGTTCACGAGTTTACCTTTAGCAACTCCGACTTTATAAATATCATTATTATTAGCAAAGAACATACTACCTTTAGATCCCATACTTAACAAAACATTTTCAGCTCCCATTGATTTAAGTTCATTAACAAGTTTTTTAATCTCATCTAAACTAAAATCATCTCTAAAACTTATTTTCAATGTTGCACATATTTCTTCAAGGTTTGGTTTTATTAAATAAGGTTTTACTTCTAAAACATTTGTTAATAAGTCTTTTGTACAATCACAAACTAGTAATGACCTTTTCTCTTTAACTATTTTTCCAATAACTTTATAGATATCATTAGTAATGCCTTTAGCAATACTTCCAGTTAATACAACAATATCATTTTCTTTTAAATTACTTTCAAAGAAATCCTTAATACTATCTAAATTTTTTTGCTCAGCATTAAAACCTAATCCATTTAATTCTGTTTCTTGTTTCATTTTTAAATTTTTTATCTTATAATTGACTCTTGTACTTCCTTCGTTTATAAAGAAACTATTTTTTAGTTTTATTTCTTTAAATTTATCTAGAAACATGTTTTGATTTGATTTACCTAATATTCCAATGGCTTTAACATCTGCATTTAAATTATTTAAAATAATTGCAGCGTTTATTCCTTTTCCGCCAATAACACTATAATCTTCGTTATAGTAATTAGTTACACCAAGTTCAATTTCATTGTCAACTAAAATAATGTGATCTAAAGCAGGATTTAATGTTAATGTATATATCATCTATTACACCTCTTCATCTATAACTGCAAGCTGTGATTTATCCCCACATTTTACAAAAGACTTGGACTTTAGTTTACTCTTATCTGCCAATCCAAATGCAAACTGTGAATTTTGAATCACTAGTTTCTTAATTTCAGATTCATCCTCATCAGTGGTATAGAAATTATACTCTGAATCGATCGCGTTAATTCCTATAAAAGAAATATCAAAATAATATTTTCTCAACGCTTTAATGGTTTCGACCCCTACAATGGCATTAGTTTTTAATTTTAACTTCCCAGGAAGAATATTTATATCTTCTATACCATTATTTGCTAAGGTTTGAGCATGAAGTATTGAATTAGTATAAATTTTATTATTAAATTCTTTTTTTATAATTTTAGCTAAATAATAAGTTGTTGAACCAGCATCTAGAAAAATAGATTCATTCGGCTTTATACATAATAATGCTTTTTCAGCAATTATCTTTTTTTGTTCAATATTATCACCCATTTTTTCTAGATAGTTTAATTCTAATATTGATTTTTCTTTTAATGTTTTAGCTCCACCATGAACTTTAACAATAAAATTTTTTTTATGTAATTCATTTAAATCACGTCTTAAAGTGGTAAAAGGTATTTTTAATACTTTTGATATGGTTTCATTAGTTGCATATCCATTTTTATTTACAAAGTCAACAATTAATTCAAATCGTTTCTCTTTAAACATCCTTTACTCACCTCAAATATATAATACTCTTAATAAACCAAAAAACAACTATTATTGTTAAAATTATGTCTTTTTTTGGTTTTTTTTGGTTTTTTTGATAATAAAAAAAAGACATTTAGTCTATCTTCTTCTTTTTCTTGGTTTGTCAGATATTCCCCTTGATTTTTTCATTGCAAAGTTTAAATCTTTATAAATATTTTCTTGCTCAATAGCTTCATCTCAAATCGGATTGATAATTTCTTTATCTTTTGACTCTTCTTTAAGTTTTGAAGCAATTGCGTATGGATTTGCACCATTTTCAATTTGTTCTGCTTGTTCAATTGTTAAATACGGGTCTTGAGGTCTAATACCTGTTTGTACTAATGATGCAAGTTGCATTCTAATTTGTGATGAAGATATTTTTTTATCTTTAAAATCAATTTGTCATTGTATTGGAGAAACTTTTTCGTATTTATAAGGTTCTTTTATTATCGCATATAATACATTAACAAATTTTTCAAAACCTTCCTCACCTTTCCAGAAACTTGTTAAGTCTTTTAAACTTAATTCTCCATTTGTTAGGTCGTACTTAGAAAAATGCATCTCGAATACTTTTGTTGATCAATCTTCTTCCTCTATTAAATAAAAATTTGTAAATAGAGAACAATTAAATACATGTCTATCAAACTCATATATTGATAAATTAAATCTATCGACAGTTGTTGTATCAATTGATATATTAAAATTTTGTATATTTACAACTTTACTTAACCATTGGAATACTGCTTGACAATATTTTAGAATAAACTTTAGCTTTTGACTTGAGAAGATAATTGTTTTTCATCTAGTAAAATTAAAATCATATTCAGATTCTTTTCTATTAGAAGCAATATTAAAATCTAAGTTTGCCTGTATGAATTCTTGTATTGGTAAATAGATCATTTCTTTTTTCATAGAAATCCTCCTACTATAATTAACATTATACCATAAAATGGGTATAATTTCATTGTCTATTTAAGTACAAGAGCGTATCCTGGTAAATAAAAACTGTTTTAAAAACAGAATTATTTTTTAGAAAACTTATCAATAAAGTTTTTTACTTTTTTTGAATCAATATTCCATTCATCAGTTGAATTATCATAATTTATTAACTCTTCTGTTTTTTGTTTTTCAACAACTTTTGGTACAATCGGTTCAACTTCTTTAATTGGTTGGGGTTGAGGCTGTGGTTGGGGTTGGGGTTCATTAACAATTGGTTGTTGATAGACAGGTTGAGGAGTAACCAAATCTTGGGTTGGTTGAGAAAAACTTGTATAACCATTATTAAAGTTGTTATATTGTGGTTGTTGATATTGAGGTTGTTCAGCCATTTGTGGTTGTTGATATTGAGGTTGTTGGTTCATTTGCGGTTGTTGGTAATTAAAATTACTTACAAATGGTTGTTGGAATTGAGGTTGTTGATATTGAGGTTGTCTAAATTGAGGTTGTTGGTAATTATAGTTTGGTGCAGGATTTGGACTTAAGAAACTATAAGTATTTAAATTGTTCGGGTTGATCAAAGGCATCGGAGTATACACAGAACCACTATTGTATGGTAATGAGTATGGAGATGTTGAAATAGCACCAGATAATAAATTCCCATTCATTTGTTGACAAGCATAAAGAGCCTTTTGGAAATTATCATACATTCCACAAAAAATTCTGTTTTGATCTAATATATAAAATAAGTTATTTCTTACCCACATTATGTAATACATATCTTCACCCTTACTTTAAATTGTACTTATATTTTTCCAACTTAATTTCTAATTATTATTTGCTTCCTTTTTATCTTTGATATCTTCTAAAGCATTTAATTCTTTTGATTCTATATTTTCAATTGGCTTTGAAAAATTTGAATTCTCTAAAGTTTTATAATATTTTTTATCTTCTATCTCTAAGTTTTGTTGTTCCATTTCTTTTTTTGCCTTTTTTTCAAGTTTTTCAGCTAATTTCAATGATTTTTTGTCTGGAACAGCATTTTGGAATATTTGAGTAACTTCTTTTTGATAATCATTATTATCTTCTAAAGCCTTATATATTGAATCCATATTTACAGGTAATTTTACTAAGTTTAAAATTGGTGTTGTTTCTTTTATTAAATATAAGAAAATTCAGTTAATTTCCTTAGTAGAGTTAGTTGCAAAAACAATAGAGTTTTCTAACTCATCATATTTAAATGCTTTAATATTCTTACCACTTAAAAACTTTTGGAATGATTCGTAATCAAATTTTTCATAAAAATACATTTTGTATTTTGCATACATATTTAAATCAAGTTTTGTACCTGTAAATACTAACTTACCTTTTTCAAGAACAACATAATAATCAATTAAATCATTAATTTCATCAATATTATGAGAAGTAATTATTATTGTTCTACCTCTATTTTTGTAATCGATTAATAAATTTCTCATTTTATTTCTTCAAGAAGAATCTAAGTTTGCACCTGGTTCGTCTAATATAATTACATCTGTATCTTTTATTAGTGACAATATTAGACTTAATCTATTTTGCATACCTCATGAAAAGTTTTTAATTTTTTTATGAGCATCTTTTTTTAAATCAAAAAAGTCTAATCAATAATCTACTTTGTGATTTATTGACTTTTTATTAACCCCTAAAACAATACACATATTTTTTAAGTATGTAACAACGTTCATTTCATATAATGAAAAGTCCATTTGTGTATAAAAGCTTATATCCTTGTTTGCTAAGTGAGCTTTTCTTTTCTTTTTTGAATATCCACAAACCTTTACTTCTCCATCAAAGTTTGAAATTGCACCAATCATAGTTTTAATAACCACTGATTTACCACTACCACTAGCTCCTAATATTGCAGTTGTTTTACCTTTTTCAACTTGGAAATTAAGGGGACCAATTTTTGTGTTCTTAAATTTTTTTACATAGTTTTTAAACTCAATTACATAATTTTCCAATATTTCACCTCGAAACATAAATAATAAATATATTATACACTAAAACCTAGTTTTTTACTACCCATATATTGGTTGTCTTAAATACATTTTTTAAATATTAATTTCATATATTTTAACACTAATAATAATAAAAGAATTATATAAATAAAAATCACCTTATAATTTTAAAGTGATTTTAATCTTATTTATCAACAGTTTTTTCATTTGCTTCACTGTATCTGTGTCCTATCAATTCAATACTATCTAAATACTTTTTAATTTCTGTTAATTCTTCATTGGTAAATTTCACATCAGTTGCAGATAGATTTTCCTTAAGCCTAGAAACTTTTTTAGTCCCCGGAATTGGTACTATATAACTTTTTTGAGCTAACAACCATGCAATAGCTATTGATGCAGGGCTTGTATTTTTTTTAACAGCTAGACTTTTTACGTATTCAACTAATTCATAGTTCTTTTGCATAAATTCTTTATTGTTAAATCTTGGTACAGTACTTCTAAAATCATTAGGAGGAAATACATGACCAGGTTTAATTGCACCTGTTAAAAATCCTCTTCCTAATGGAGAAAAAGGAACAAAACCAATATTTAATTCTTCTAATGTTGGTAAAACTTTTTCCTCAGCTTCTCTTCAAAACATTGAGTATTCACTTTGTAACACTGTAACAGGACAAGTTTTATGAGCTCTCCTAATTGTACTAGCAGATGCTTCACTTAAACCTCAATGTTTTATTTTTCCTTCAGCTATTAATTGTTTCATAAGTTCTGCGACTTCTTCTATTGGAGTGTCCGGATCAACTCTATGTTGATAGAATACATCTATATAACTTGTTTTCAATCTTTTCAAAGATCCATTTAACGCCCTTAAAATATTCTCTTTACTAGAGTCTAAACCTAATACTTCATTATTTGTACCATATTTAAAACCAAACTTAGTTGCAATTACAACTTTATCTCTAACATCATGAAGAGCTTCTCCTAGCAATTCTTCATTATTAAATGGACCATAAATTTCAGCAGTATCAAAAAACGTTACTCCCATTTTATATGCTTCTTTAATAAAACTGATTGCCTCATCTTTTGGTGGGAATGGTGGTAGTGAAAAACTTAAACCCATACAACCAAGTCCTATTTCTGATACTTCTAGACCTTGTCCTAATACTCTTTTTTTCATGCTTTCTCCTTTTTTAATTATTAATATATATTAATACTAATAGATTGAAGTAAGGTTAATGCAAGTACTTTGATAACTATTTTAATTTATTTTTATAATATTGTTTTTTATAATCAATGTATTCTAATTGTTCTTTTAACATATCAATATGTTTAAAAGTCTCTTTTTCTTGTTTTAATATCATTTCTAATCTTTGATTTATTGTTGAGTCACCTTCTAATGCAAGGTCAATATACTTCTTAATTTGTTTTAAAGGCATTCCGACTTTTTTTAAACATACAATTATTTTTAATCATTCAATTTTATCTTTATATATAAAACGATAATTATTTTCATCTCTTTGAATAAATGGAATAATTCCTTTTTTGTCATAGAAACGTAAGACATATTCTGGTATACTTAATTCTTTTGATACATCTTTTAAATATAATTTCTCCATAGTTCACCTTTTAAATATATTAGAATTGTTTTATATCTTCTTTTTCATTGGTAGATCTTCTTACACTTATTACACCTGGAATTTCTGTAATATTTGTTAATAATGAATTTAATTCATCCAATGTTGAAACTAATATATTTAAACTAATATTAACAGTATAAGTCTCGTTATTTACTATCAGTCTAACCTCGTGAATACTTGATCTCCTATTTGCTATTAATGAAATAATATCTAAGAATAACGAAGGTCTATCATAAGTTTCAATTCTAATTTTAGTATTATACTTAATGTCTTGTGAAATTTCTTTATTTCAAGAAGTTCTTAGTAGATTTTTAACAGATTTTGTATTTTTAATATTAATACAGTTATCCTTATGAACTTGAATACCTTTAGATTTAGTAATAAAACTTACTACATTTTCGTATGGTATTGGATAACAACAATTACTTAAAGTACACTCTACCTGATTAAGTCCATTTATTATTAAATCTTTTCTAGCTTTGGAAGACATAAACTTTCTAGTCTTAATATCATTTATAACTTCAATATCTTTTAATTTTTCTTTTGATATAAAAACATAGTTAACAGCCTCTTCAATTGTATAATGACCATTCCCAACATTTAACAAGAATTCATCTATATTTTTAAAGTCTAGTTCTTCAAGTTTTTTCAATATTTCTTCATGAGAATTAACTTTTCATTTTAATTGATTGTCAATAATATATTTATCAATTCTTCTTTTTGTTTTTAATATTATTTTTTTATTAGTTATTTTCTCTTCTTTTTGTTCTTTAATCTTTTGTTCTGATAAATATGATTCAATAGCTTTCTTTGCAGCAGCTGTTCTAACAAATCTTAACCATTTTTCTTGAGGTTTCACTTCTTTTGATGTCTGTATTTCTACCATTTCACCAGAGTTTAAAATTGTATTATATGGTGAAAAAACACCGTTTATTTTTCCACCAACAGTAGTATTACCTATTTCAGTATGAATTTTATATGCAAAGTCTAAAACAGTAGAGCCAAACGGTAATGTAACTACCGTTCCATCGGGTGTAAGTATATAAATTAATGGAGCTAAGTAATCACTTTTAAAAGTTTCTTCAAGTTCACTTTCAAAATCAAAATTATGCTCGTCATTAAATTCCATTTCTAAGTTTTCATAAGCTAGTTTTTCAAGATTCATTAATCTTGTGAACATATCCACTTTTTGATCAATTTCCTTTTGTTTTTCTTCTACACTAATTGATCTTTCTCCTTCTTTATATTTTCAGTGTGCAGCAGCCCCGTGCTCTGCAATTTCATCCATTTCAATAGTTCTAATTTGAACCTCGAAAATAATACCATCCCTATTAGCTAAAGTTGTATGAATTGATTGATATAAATTATTTTTAGGAGTAGAAATATAATCTTTAAATCTTCCAGATAAAGGAGTGAACATACTATGTATTCAACCTAAAATTTTATAACAATCATCAACCTTTGGAGTGATTATTCTAATTGCTAATATGTCATTAATATCTGAAAACGCTTTACCAAATTGGTGCATTTTTCTATATATAGAATAAATTGTTTTTGATCTTCCAAATACCATAGTATCATTCGATAATCCATAGCTTTTAAATTTTTTATATATATCGTTGATCATATCAACAATTATTTGTTTTCTTGCTTCAATATCTTCTTCAAGTAAGTTTTTAATTTTATTATATTCTTGAGGATTCAAATAATAGAATGAATAGTCTTCTAATATATTTTTCGCAGATTTCATACCAATTCTATGAGCAATAGTTGAGTAAATTTCTAAAGTTTCTTTTGCAATAACTTTTTGTCTTTCAACACTCATATATTTTAATGTTAGAAGGTTATGCATTCTATCTGCAATTTTAACAATAATAACTCTAATATCTCTAATCATTGATAAGAAAAGTTTTCTTAAATAATTAGCCTTCATTTGTTCACGATTTTCTTTAGTGAAATAACTTACTTTTGTAACAGCTTCAACAATATCAGCGACTTCTGTTCCTCACATTTCTTCAATTTCAGAAAATGTTACTGGGGTGTCTTCAATAACATCGTGTAAAAGTCCTGCAATTATAGTTTTTGGTCCCATTCTTCATTGAGCTAAATAGTACGCTGATGATAATGGATGAACAATAAATGGGTCTCCATTTTTTCTTTTCTGATCTTTGTGTTTATCTTCTGCATAAAAGTATGCCCTTTTAACTTCATCGATCGTTTTTTTATTTTTAATATATTTTTTCATTTCAGATATTAAAGTATTAACATCTCTACATTCTACATAGTCAAACTCATAATCAAGTGAAGTCAAAATAATACATCCTTTCATAATTTTTTTATAAATATTAATATATATGTTTTATTAACATAAAATTTAATTTGTAGATATTATACTTTCTTATTAATTTATTTTATAATATTTTAATTAATATGTAAAATATCGTAATTTAACTAAAATTAGAAAAAAAGTAACATAAAATTACTTTTTTAATATTCAATTAACGATACATTTTCATATTCTGAAAATAAATCTTTATCATGAAGAAACTTTAAATCTGCAAGAAATAATAAACCATTTATTTTAGCCCCTGTATGTTGTACAAGTTTTATAATTGCTTTAATTGTACCCCCGGTTGCTAAAACATCATCGATTACAACAACTTTATCATCAGACTTTAAATCATCTTTATGTAATTGTAATTTATTTGTACCATATTCTAAATCATAAGATTCTTCATATACTTCTCTTGGTAACTTTTTTGGTTTTCTTACAACAACAAAACCACAATTTGATGCATAAGCTACTGCAGAAGCAAACAAGAACCCTCTTGCTTCAGGTGCGACGATCACATTTGCTTTAACTTTTTTAACAAAGTCCACCATTTTATCAACCGCAAATCTAAATGCCTCAGCATTTTTTAATAATGGAGTTATGTCTTTAAAACCAACTCCCTTGATTGGAAAATCTTTAATTTCTATTATGAACTTTTTTAAGTCAAATTGTTTCATTTTTTAGTCGTTTAATCCTTCTATTATTTGCTCTTCATTTGATACAACTAATTTATTAATAAATCTTTTTCTAGCTAAATTATTTCTTATTCTAACTTTTTCAAGATATATAAATACAGGTAATGATATAAATAAAACAACTAAGTTTGAAATTAATACACCTAATATTATTGAAATTCCAAAATAAACTATTGGATTAATTGCAATGATCAATAATAAAGATAGGGCAAAGAATAGAACTGACATTAATATGAATCTTTTAATACCAAATTTAAATGTTTTTGCCAATACTTCTGAAAGGTAGTTATTTTCTTTAGCCACTTTATAAATCAATGATTTATTCTCTTTTGCAAACTGTTTGTATTCTGCTTTTTTATCATAAACAAACTTATTAAAGTCAAGATTATATTGTCTTAATTCTTCACGCGAGTGTTTTCTTTCGCTTAATTTAATTTTAATAGCTTGTTTTTCTAAGAAAATTTCATGATTTATTTTACGTTTTTTGTCTTTAATTTCATATGCATAATCCACTTCTTTATTAAAGTAAGTGACAAGTGATTTTTCATTTCTTGATGCAATTGTGCTACGAACCTTACCAAAAATAGCAAATGCTGTAGTAATTGCAAATATGATTGAAGTTGTAATACCAACAATTATCAAGTTTCCGAAAGGAACTTGGAATGCTATTATTATTGCACTTAAAACTAAAGGAGTAATAATTATTGACAATGCAATAGCAACGTAATATGTTCACTTAAATCTAATTATTATATAAATAATTAGAGCTAATATAAGTGCTAAAACACTATAAGCAAGTTGAATTGTTAAATCAAGCATTGTTGAAGGACTAATACGTTTTGTAATAAATCCTGAATCGTATGTAGATTCATCTTCTTTAGAAACATATAAATTAGCAAAATATCTTTTAACAATCGCAGATTGAGAATTATCAGTAGTTGATACGCTTAAAGTTATTCAATTAATATCATTTTCTAATGTTGAATTTGTATCATTATAAGAGAATGAATTTCCATCAGTTATAGTAAATGGAGTTGATTTATAAGATTTATTAGTAGGTGCATGTGCAATATTATTTACAACATCAATATTTAAAAAAGAGTAACTAATAAATTCTTTTACAATTTCTGTTTTCTTAAAATCTATCTCTGTTTGAGAATGATTATAATTGTTATAATCATCAAACTCTTTTTGTAAAGCTTGAACTTTATCTAACAAATGAGTTGGAGCTTCATCATCAAGGTTGTTCATTTGATCATAAACAGTACCTATTCTATCTCCTCATAATGTGTACTCGGTTCTACCACCAAATGTATTATCATATCTAACACCAACAAAGAACCCTAAAATAATTGATAACATAATTAAAAACATTGAGATAAATGGAATAGTTTTTAATCCTGTGTAAATAATTTTTTCTGTTGATTTAATTCTTAATTTTTCTTTAGTTGAAGTTAGTAAAATTTCATCATCAACTTGTTGCGCATCATTACCAAGTAAGTATTTTATATCTCTAATTTTAAACTCTACTTTCTGATAACGATAAGCATTTTTATCCTTATCAAGTTTTTGAATAAATGCATTATATTTATCAAGTTTTGAATTTAGTTTTTTAATGTATCTATCGTTTGTTTTATTTAATTTAGCTTGTTTCTTAACTTCATATTCTTCAAGTTTTTTTATTAGTATATCTAATTTAGTGTTTAAAGGATCGTTTAATGATTCTTTACCATTTTTATTATTTTTTGAAATTTTATTTTTTAAACTATTTATTTTAATATTTATAAGCAATTTTGAAACATTATAATTTGGCGCTACTGTGTTTAAAGCAAACATGCTTGGTCACTTATTTATTATGTTTGTTGATAAAAATACTTTAAATAATATTAGACCCACAATGATACCGAATAATACTGTCACTAAACTACCTATGGTTAATATAATTGCAAATGATTGAATAGTGTTAGAAGTTAATCAAAACATACTAATAGCAGGTATTAATATAGCTACTAAAATATCAAGCATTAAAGATATATTTTCCTTAATAGAAATATTAAAACTTGTTTTAATACCTCTTTGTTTTAGGAAGTAACTTTCCTTCATGTTCTCAAAGATCATCGAGAATAGTTCAACACTTATTGCCGCGATTATGAAACCTGCAATTATAGTTTCAGGACCAATAGTTAATCCAAATCATAATGTAATTATTAGTAAAGTCACTCCTATTATTGCCAAGGTAATAACCATTGCAAATAATCCAAGAATTCTATAGAAGAAACACATATAGATTAGTAACGATAGTGTAACAATCGCTATAAAAACTAAACCTATTATCAACATTATATTTGTAACAGAGGCTGTATTTACTGCCATACTATTTACTTTAAATACAAACCCTTTACCAGATGCATTAAATAATGAAGCACCAATTCTCGCTTTTGAATCTGTATCAACTTTAGTGTAAAGCTTATTATCTTTGATATAACCTTCGTTTAGTTCATTTCCTGATTTAAGTATTGAACCATTAAATAAGAAATAACTTTCCATGTTGTTATAATATTTTTTATTTTTATTTAAAATTGTTTCTTTATTATTATTATAGAAATTTATTAAACTTGTGCTTAATAATGAGAAACTCTTATCAATTCGTTTAAAGTCGATAAGGTTATGACCTTGATTGGCTTTATAAATTTTTATTGGGTTTTTATATTTACCATCATCATTAGTAAAATCTTCTGTTTTTGCATTAGCATCATAAACATATTTAGAAGTATCAGATTCATAAGTAAATGAATCAACAATATCGTTTAAAAATACATCTTTAGTAATAGAATCATTGCTTATAATAGAATCATAACTATAGTCATTAACACCACCTGAAGTAGTTGTTCTCCATCTTCCATAAAACAAATCATATAAAATTGCCTTTGTGTCATCATCTGCAGTTTTATAAGCGTCTCTTAAAGGTGTAATAATTATATCAAAAAAGTTTGAAACTCTATCTTTCATTTCACCAGATACAAGTTTGTAATAGTTTCGAATATCATTGAAAAAACCATCTGCATCAATCATAATTTTTAGATTTAAAGGAGTTGCATTTGTTTCGTCTGATGGAAATAAAGATGTGAAATTATCTCCATTTAAATCATATGAAATTGCGGGCTCTTTTGCAGACCTTGCAGTAATTGTTGTAGATGATGCTGAAGAAAAATAATCAGTAATACCTTTTCTTGTTACTTTATCATCTTCACCAGATATTTGTAGATCTTTATTATCGCTGTTAAGTAGTACTATTCCACCGTTTCTTTGAATTTGGTTTTCAAAAACAGTTTCACTATCATAAATATCAATTGGAGACATTACTTTCAAGAAGTTTTTACCAGCTGTTTCAATAATAATTTGGTTACTTCCCATTGGATTTAAACGATCATTAAGAACTTTAGCAGCTTCTTTTGCATCTCCGTTAGGTTGATTATCAGTGGTATTATCACTATTAATATTATTGACACTTACTAAAGCCGAGTAATACCCTTTAAAATCAGAACCTAATTTATATTTTTCTGAAAAGAATAGAGAAGAGAAAAAAATCGAAAGAATTAATGAAGATAAAATTATAAATAAAGTAAAAAACTTGAATATTGTAGATTTTTTAAAGTTTTTTTTCTTATTATTGTTATTCACGTTAATCACTTATCCCTCTAATATACTTTCTAAATCATTTTTTATATCTGAATTACTAGCAGTAGATATTTCAACAAAATTTAAATATTCACAAACTTTATTTATTTTAATATTCATTACGTAAAATGCAATATCATTTAGGTCATAAATCTTATTATTTTTTAATATTATATTTTCAAAATAATCAATAAGATTTTTAAAACTAATGATTGGTATTTCTTTTCTTAATTCTGTTAATTTTAGATCCAACATATCATATGTAGCCGTCTCTAATTCTTTATAATTCATTTAATCACCATTACCTAAATAATTATAAACAAAAATTGTATTAAATGTTTATTAATTCTTAAATTATTTTAATTATTAGGAGATTTTGACTTACTTTTTGTGATTCTTTTATTTCTTTTATTTATTTTTTCGTTTTCTTTATTTAATCTTACAATTGCAATTTGTTTAATTTTTTCTAACTCTTTTTCATTATTTCTTACTTTATGAGTGACAAAATCCCTTGCTTCATTAGTCTTAATATCATACTTAAATATACCTTTAACTTTTTTGGTTTTTAATATTGTAACTTTCGATTCTGGATCTATTAAAAATATTTCTTTTTCAACTTGTTGTCAATTTAAAACCGTCATAGCAACCATGACTAAACTTCTGTGTAAATAATTACCGTTAATTCTATTTGTTGTATCTCAATTCAAAATATCATTTTGATAACCTTTTTCAACTAGTAATTTATTAATTTCCTTAGGCATATTTGTAGTAATCATAAATGTTCTAACTTTAAATTTTGGATACATCGCATTAGTTGTCATACCAGCTGTTAAAACTAAAACAATTGATGCAAATAATGAAGGTCCAAAAATAAATAATACTTTCATTTTAACTACTAATAAAGTTGGAATATCACCATCAAAATTATGTTTAGATACAAATTCAGCCAAGTATTTAAAATCATCAATACTCATCGAAGCAGTTGCTGTATTACTATACTTATCAAGTATTTGTTGCATTTGAAAATCTGGTGATACTTGGTTTACATTTTGCGCAAACTTTCACATTTGATCTAATAATCCATTATTATTAGCTTCTTCAATGCTTAAACCTTTAAGTACACTCATTTTTATATCACTATTAATTTGTGATACAGGTAGTATAAGAGTGTTTAATATAATAATAGTACCAAGAATTATTAAGTTAACATTTCTATTTATAGAACCAACTGATTTATTTGTTTTATTAGAATAATAAATAGTTATAAAATCTAGTCCACCAGTAGACGACCCTACTCTATAAACTAATGAGTAAGCAACACCTAATATAGCACCCGCTATTGCTGCAAAAATAAATAGTCATATTGAAGTGTTAAGTGCATTAGGCATTGAATTTAATTGGTAAAAATTGACTATGAAGTTGAACTCGATCGGATTAATAAATGGCATATTTTGAAAGAACTGGTCAAATGCAATTTGAAGAACAATATATACTGTTGTTGTATATGTAAACTTTTTACCAAGTTTATAAAAACCAAATATAAATAAAGGGGTATTTATAGTAAAATAATAGATAAAATAAAATGAACCTTGCATATGTCTATCATTTTGAAATGAAAGTATTGAAAAAAATCTAGCTAATGCTCCAATACCAGCTGGGAATAAACCTGTTCTACCAGTTGGTGTTACAAAATAATCAAAAGCAATAGTAATTAGCAATGATGATAATGCAATCATAAAAAACTCTTTAATAAATCTTTTTTTAAAATATTCTTGAACTAATAATGTTTGTTCTTTTTTTGATATTATTTTATTTTCAATATAAAACAAATGTTCTTGGTCATCTTTTAATAATAATGTTTTAGCAGTTTTTTTATCGATTTTATTTTTCTTTGAAACTGGTTTTATATGTTCTTCAACATTTACAGCATTGTTGTCAACCTCAACAGTAACTTCAGTATCACTAGTGTTCATTCCATTCGACATCTCTATTTCTTACTTCCTTCTATCCTTTAAATTTTGCTTTTTTTATTATATCTGTTAAATCATTACTCACAGACCTTTTATTTTTTTGTCTATTTAATATTATTTCTCTCAAGACATCCGAATCATATTGAGATTTTCCTTTAATTTTAGCTTTCTTAATAATTTCTTCTTCAGGGTCAATAATATAATTCTTTTCACACTTAGTCTTAATGCTATTGATTTCATTTTTTGCTCTATTAATGATAGAACTTAAATTATTAGAATCATTATTGGTATATTTAAATGGTAATTTTTTTTCTTTTTTTACATCATTTTTTTCTAAATCAGTAAATACTAAATCCAACAAATCTTGGAATGCTTGTTCAGCTGAATCATCAATCACATCTTCTAGTTTCTTATTTTCTGACATTCTATACCCCTATTAAAATAGTATAAATTAAAAAATAATAAAAAAAACACCTTTGGTGCTTTTTTTATTATTTATGACTATTTATCGTTTTTCAAACGAATTGTAACTTTGAATGAACCAACTTTTAATGGGTCATAGTCATTTCTTGTAATATCAACAACTGTGTAAACTTTTTGATCTTTTTCAGAATATCCACCAAATACAATTGGAGTGTTTACTTTGCTTTTTGTAGTTAAATATACTGGCAATTTTGCAGCTCCCATTGCTGGAATTTTAATGTAAACCACTATTTTTGAGAATGGTGATTCTACTTCTGCTAATTGTTCGTTTAAGAATTTCATGAATTCATTTGCTACCAGTTGTGAACCTTGTTTTGCAGTTTCTACAAACTCATGAGTTTGATTATGAGTAATGTAGAATGAAATTGATGCATCAAGTGCTACTAGTAAGTGTTTTTTAATAACTGTTCCACCATCATATGTATATGATGATTTATCTTGTGAACGATCAGCAATTACTTTTGCAACTGCTTTTGCATAATCTTCAACTGAGAACATTTTTTCAGTTTGTAAATCATACTTAGCTGATTTATTTCATAATAATTCATCATCGTTAACATGAATATTTTGTAAGAACATTAATTTACGTAATCATTTTTTAGGAGCATTTTTTCATTCATCTTCTCCTAAGATAATTTTACTTGGACCTTCGTCTTCAATTTTTTTCTTCATAACCTCAACAATGTCAAGAGCTTCAGGTTTAATACCTTTTTTATCAATTAACATTAAAGATGGTCCTAAACCTGAAACCAATTTTACAACGTCTTTTTTAAACATTTTTGGTCAAGCATCATGATTCAGTTCAAATAATTCATTAATTACTTCTAACTCATCATTGTTGTTTTTTGTGAAATCTAAAACAAGTCTTGATGATAATAAATTAAATAATCTTGCTAAAAGATATTTTAAAGTATTAGTTGTTTCATAAATTTTAAATTTATGAAGTGGATCATTATCTCATGGAGACAATGCATTGTTATACATAATTTTTAAAGCAATAAAATTAACTCTTGATTTTTTAGTTACCTGAGCAATAGCTCCAGCTTCTGTATCAATTACGTCAATTGTTTGACCATATTTGTCAACCATTTCTTTAAATTGTTTTGAATTATAAATAAGCATATCTGCAGTACCAACAATACCGTCAGAAACACCTAATTTGAAGTTTTTAACTTGATTTACAAATTCATTACTAAATGAAAATGCTTCTGGTTCATGAACAATTTGTCCATATTTAATATCTTTAAAAACAGTTAAGTCAGCGTCTCTATAAATGAATTTAGTTGCTAAAACTGTATCTGTTGTATCAAACTTATCATTAGTTGATAATGCTAAGTCGACGTTAACAACTGTTTCAAGACTTGGATACTCTTCCATCAAATAAGTAATAACCATAGCAGCGTTGGCTTTACCATACCCTGTTGTAGCAATTATAAATGCTTTCCCTCTAAATTTAAGATGTTGAATAACCACATTACGCCATCAATATTTTTTCACTGTTTTTATACCTGGACGGTCTTTTACTGTGAAGTATGCTGTTGAAACAATACCAATCATCTTTTATCTTCACCTCGTTTTTTTCTCATTTACCTTTATGATAAAATAACATTTACATAAAGATTAATTAGATTATACTTTATTTTTGCCAAAATAACTACTCAAATTACTAAAAAGTTAAAAATCCACTAATGAAGTGATTTATTTATATTATTCGGTTTCAATTATATTTAAAAATATTGTAAATGAATCTGCCACCAAACCACTAATGAATCTACCTAAATGTATTTGTTTTTGTTTGTCAACAGAGTTAATCATTAGATTTGTATCTTTGTTATAAATCATTCCATTAATCGATGAGACCGTAATGAAATCTTCAATTAAATTTTTTGTTAAGAACAATGGTTCTACAGTACTTAGAATACCATACTCAAGTCTATTCAAATATCCGAAACCTGTAATTCTTGCCTTTATTAATCTATAAATTCTTGTAATTTCAGTTAATTGCAAAAAAATATCCTCATCTTTTTTTAAATATACAATAAGCAAATTTGACTTTTCTTCGATTTCCACAGCAATACCTCTCTAACTTTGGGCCTTCTCTAACTCTTTTAATTTTCTCTTTTTTTCTTCAAGTTTTTTAAACTTAGGAGAATCTTTTTGAACTTCTCTAAACCTTTTTTTATCTCGGACAGCGTTAAATTTTGCAAATTGCTCATCTCTATAAGCGACTTCTTCATCTTTTAATTCTCTAAGATCTCTTAATGTATCATTTAATGACTTAACAATTTGAGTTGTAGCATATGGATCATTTGGGTCATAATACATAACATTATCAAAGACATCTTGTGTTTCAACATTAGGCATAGTTCCAACAACTAATGAATGAAATCTATTGTAATTATTTTTCAATTCGTTTATTTTACTTCTAATTGAGTTAGATGGAGAATCCATCATAAAGTCTGATATCATTAACAAATCTGCTCTTTTAAACTCATCAGTATGCATCTTCTCAATCAATTTAGTAAAAGCCTTTTTAGCATTTGTTTTACCATAAAATGATTTAGATAAAAATTCAAGTAGTTTTTGAATGTTTAAGTGTTTTGCATTTATTGTAAATTCATCAACAAAATCATTTGCAAAATTTAAGAAAACTAAATCTCTTTCTTCTTTTAATGCTACTTTAGCAACTGCTAAAGCTAAGGCCTTTGATATATACTCACCTGAACCTTCCATTGATCCAGAAGTATCAATACAAATAATAAATTTTCCTTGTTCAAGCGGAATTGGTGCTTCATACTCAACTTCCTCAACGTCATGTTCTATTACTCTTTCATTTGATTCAAAAAGAAATGTTTGTAACTGTGCTTCAATATATTTTTTAAAAAAAACTATTTCAAAGTCTTCGTCAAATAAGCTGGCAAACTCCATTGGTAACAATCTCTCTATATCTTTTGAAATTGTTAACCCTACTATTTCTTCAGGGTTATATGGTAGTTTTTTATATGTTGGATAAGTTACAATTTGCTCAGTTATATTTTTTTCCATTAAATCATCTTCGCCATTTAGTCTTCCTAATAACTCTGCAATACGTAAAATTGATGGGTCTTTGTATAGGAATTCTGCAAACCTAGCAACTGATTCAATATTTTTGTTTTTTAATTCATCTTCAATATTCGCTAACTTACCAAAAACATCATACATTGTTTTGTATATCTTTGCATATCTACCATAATTTTTTATTATTGAATAAACTTCTACCAAGTAATTGTATCTTAAATCTTCAACTGCCTTCATTCTAAAATCAATTATTCTTTTTGTAAGCATAAAAGTTCAAGTTCTAAAAAACTCTGTTAATCAATCCCTGTCTTTTAACTCAATATATCCATTATCAATCTTTCATTCCATTGTATCAATGTATGTTGCAAATGGTGAATCAAATTCTATTAGTTTTTGTTTAATTAAACTAAGATTTTTAGCAAAACTCACTTCATCATATTTATCAGAAATATAATTATAATAAATTACTTCTTTCCTAATTGGTTCCGGTAATTTAATTTGTTTAATTGTCGATAGATTAGATGCACTATAAAAATTATTGATTTTGTCATCTAACTGTTCAGCTGCAAAATCATTATTCTTTTTAAAAAGCAAAAAGTCACTATTGTGTAGATCTTTTTTTCTTAATTCTTCGAGTTCTTTATTAATTTCACTCATTGGTTTTTCTAAATCGAATTCCATAAATGCCCCTTAAAAAAATAAATTTATTGTTACATAAATTTAGTAGTTATTAATATTTATAATTTTAAATACTCTCTTGATATTGTTCAGTTGTATTCTCTTCTTTTTGTTTAGAATCAAATGCTTCAGATATAATTTTTTTATACTCTTCATCAAAGAATATACATTTCATATTTGTATACTTTTTATATTCAGAAAGCATTTCATAAGATAGTTCTTTATATTTATTTTCAAAATCTTTTAATTGGTTACCAAGACTTGCTATTTGATTGTTATACTCATTAGAACTATCGTTCATTAATTGATATTTTTTGTTTTCATTTACAAATAAAATTTGATCCGCTTTATAAGCCTTTACTAAAGTTTTCTGTGAGCCAACATACTTCATTTGGTTTGGTCCAAAATGTAAATCAATAGAAAAGTTTTCTGACGAAAGATTTCTCATTTTATTTCAATCAGCAGCAGAAATGAAACAGTGAGAATACTCAGAACCACCATCAGTAAAGTTAATTAAGTAGTATGTTCCTGTTAACTTACCTTTAAAAGGACTATCGAAAGGAGTTAATCTAAGGTATTGTGCTTCTATTTGACCAATTTGTGAATTAATTACATCTAATTGATTTAATAAATTATTTTTTTCTGTTCTTCATTCTAAACCAAATTGCTCAAGAAAAGCTTCTAAGAATATTTTTTTATATAATGCTTCTTGTTCTTCGTTATCTCAAATACAATGTGGAATTATAAATAAATCAGGAATATCTGCGATTGCTCTTCCATTGTAAAATGCACTGGTTTTAATTAAACCAGATATTTTTTTTCAACGTCTATCAGAAATATAGGCTTCTCCATTTGTATCGCGATATATCTTATTTCTAAAATAATGAATAAAATCTAGTGCTTTTCTGCTTAGCTTTACTTCTTTCATTTGTTTTCTTCAAGCATCTAATTCCTCAATTGAAATTTGTAAATACGGATCTACGTTTACATCAAGTGAAGAATCACCATCTAATAATTGTTCAAAATTTTCTCTTTTTTCTAATCCAACAGCAATATATCTAATAATAAATCTATCAAATAAAGCTTCTAAACCTTCACCTTCTGCTGGTAACTCATTGGATGCTGAAATTAATAGTTTTAACGGAACCTTTATATCAACTCCACCATTTCTAAATATCTTTTCATTAATAATAGTTAGTAATGTATTTTGAATACTTGGTCCAGCTTTTCATATTTCATCAAGAAACCCAATGTTAGCAGATGGTAAATATCCATCAACAACCCTAACATATTTTCCATCTTTTAAAAGTCTTAAATCAATTGGTCCATATATTTCTTCTGGTGTAGAGAATTTACTCATTAAATATTCAAAGTTTGTTCCACCCGAAATAACAAACTTCATTCTACGAGAAATCAATGATTTTGCTATTCCAGGTTTACCTAGCAAGAATATTGATTCTTCACCTAATAATGCTAGCATCGCTAACTTAAAAATAGTTTCTTTTTCATAAACTTGATATGAAACTTCTTTTATTAATTTCTCAATTCTTTCACTTATTTCCATGTTAACCCCTTTAAATACTTTAATTATAAATTAAATGTACACTTTTATTTAAATAAAATTTTTATTCATCATCAAACAATTCATCTCTTCGTTTTTTATATCTTGCTTTTTTTATTCTTTCAATTGATTCTTTTATATGTTTTCTTTTTAATTGTCTTTTTATAATGTCAATTTCAAGTTTTCTCTTTTTTTTATAACCAGGTTTAAGTTTCTTTGATTTATATTTATTAATTATTTTGTTAGTTTCATTTGCTAACTTTGTATTTTCTTTCGGTGGTTTTTTTATTTTTTGTTCAACTTTTATTAGTTTACCATCAGCTAATTTATAGTTTGTAAAAACAATTTGTTTTGCCTTTAATTTTAGTATTTTATCTTCATTATCAGAGTTATGTAAAACATAACTTATTCCTTCGTATTTATTTCTACCAGTTCTCCCACTTCTATGGATGTAATAACTTAAGTCGTTAGGTAGATTAATCGAAATAACATGACTAACACCATCAATGTCGATACCACGAGCAGCAACATCACTAGCAATTATTCACTTAAACTCCATGTTTTTTATTCTTTTTTGGACATTTACTCTTTGCCTTGGGTCTAACCCTCCATGAAGTTCAGTAAAGTTTTCAATTTTAAATTCTTTAAATCAACTAACCAAATGCTTAATTTCTTCTTTTTTATTAACAAAAATTAAACATACATATGGGTTAATAGTAGAAGTAAGTGCACGCATAACTTCTTTGTTTTCTTTATTCTTAGTTCATATTAATATATGCTCTATATTTTTATTTGTAGTCATATTTTCTAAATTATTAATGTAAATTGAGTTTCTTAAGTATTTTTTTAGAAATGGTTTTAGTTCATTATTTAGTGTTGCTGAAAATAATGAAATATTACATTGCTTATTAATTTTTGATATTAAAAAGTCAACTTCATCTATAAAACCTAATTCAAATATCATGTCACATTCATCAATTATTACATTATCAGAAGTTGTTAACTGAAGAAAGTTTTCTTCATACAATTTTTTTAATCTTGATGGTGTTCCTATAACTATTTGTGGCTGTTTATTAATTAACGCAGCACTTTGTTTATCATATTCTTCTCCACCTACATATAGTGCGCAACTAATATCTGGGTTATTTTTAATTAACTCTCTAGTATTTTGTCATATTTGACGAGCAAGTTCTCTTGTTGGAGTAATAATTAATGATTGCACTTTTTTTTCATCAGGTTTTATATTATTAATTATCGGTAAAAGAAATGCATGAGTTTTTCCTGTTCCAGTGTGAGATTGAGCTATTACTGATCTCCTTCTTTTTATTAATGGTATTACTTTTTCTTGAATACTTGTTGGGTCTTTAAAACCGATTTCCTTAATTGCATCATTAAGGAATTTTTTTAATCCAAAATTTTCAAAACTCATTTTTATCTCCTTTAATCTAGGTAATTTTCACCCTTTTCAACTTCTACTTTACTTAAATCTAAATAATCTCATTGTCTTAAAACTTCATATAAAGCTATTCCAACACAATTAGCTATATTTAAACTTCTTCCATTATCAACCATTGGAAATCTAAAGCATAAGCTTTTATTACTTTTTAATAAATCTATTGGTAAACCAGTTGATTCTTTACCAAAAAATAAATAAACTTCATCATCAATTGATTTAAAATTAAAATCACTCAATGGTTTTTTTCCATATCTTGTTAATAAATACATATTCTTTGGATTAACTATTTCAAAAAACGAAGATAAATCATCATATTTAATATATTCACAACCCTCAAAATTATTTGCGCTTGTTCTAGCAAAATTTCTTTTATCAAAAATAAATCCAAATGGTTCAATTAAATGTAATTTAGCATTTACCAAGGCACAGGTTCTCATGATTGCTCCAACATTCGCTGCAATTTCAGGTTCAAATAAAACAATGTTTAATTTTTTCATAAAAATCCTCTATTTAATATTTTCTAAATACTTATTCAATTCATCACAAGCTAACTTTCTATGAGAAATTTGGTTTTTTTCCTCAAATGATAGTTGTGCTAATGTTTTATTATTATCATATAGAGTAAATATCTTATCATAAGCAAAACCATTATTTCCTATTTGTTCATTTGAAATATAGCCCTTTAATGTTTTTTCAAAAACTTCTTTAATCCCTTTGATTTTATCAACAAATGCAATTGCACAAATAAAACTTGCGTCCCTACTAAACTTGTCAATAAGATTATGATCACTCATCTTTTTTAATAATAATTTATTAATAATATCATAATCAGTTTCAGGCAATGCTCATCTTGCAGAATAAACTCCTGGGAAATTATTTAAACCAGTTATTGATAATCCCGAGTCATCAGCAATAACAGGATAATTTGTTAAATTTGATACATATAACGCTTTTTGTAATGCATTACCTTTAAAAGTATTCTGATCTTCAGGAATTTCTACACATATACCAACATCTTTTAGAGTTAATACTTTATGATTATTTAAAACTTTTTGTATTTCATCAACTTTTTTTTGGTTATTTGTTGCCAGTACTATTTCCAAAAACTTACTCCTTTAATGATACAATATGTATATATTATCATATATGGGGAACTATGAAAAAAAATATATACAATGGTTTGACTAATAAACTTATAAATAAAAGAAATTTATTAGTTAAAATCTACATGTTGAAAAAAGTTGACTACTTAGACAAAAAAAATGAATATGAAGTACTTAATATATTTAAAAACCTAAACCAAGATATACTTTTAAAACCAATAAGTTTTAAATTAACAAAAAAGAAGCTTATTTCTAAATTTGAAATATTAGAAAATTATAAAGACTTAAGTAAAATTAATATTGAAGAGTTTCATATTAGAAAAGTAGTTGATTTAATTTATTCGTTTCATAAACTTAAATCTAATTTATTTAATAGCATAAAAGTATTTGATTATAAAAAAATGCTTGATTATTTTTATAAAAATATTAAAAAACCTTTTTTTAACTTAGATAAATACTATAAAGAAATATGTAATAAACTAGAAAATTTAAAAGGATTAAAAAAAGTCATTTCACACAATGACCTTGTACCTGGAAATATAATGTTCAAAGATGATAATTTTTTATTAATTGATTATGATTACATTATGATGAATGATAAATATTTTGATTATGCAAGTTTTATAACAGAAACACTTAATGAAAATAATGAGAATATAGGTATTTTTATAAATCAGCTAATAAAAAAAAGAATGTTGATAATAGATAAAAATGAGTTTAATAATTTAAATACAGTAATTAAATATCAAGATTTATTGTGGACTTTGTGAGCAAACTATATGTTTGAAAATAAAAAAGATGATATCTATAAAAAAATTTATATGGAAAAATATGACAGACTAAAATTTAGGAAACAAATTACTTTTTAAATTGACTATTTTTTTCTTCTTCTTTTTTTCTTTGTTTTAATTCTTTTTTATCTAACTTTTCATTTATACTCTTTATTTTTGCTAATTTTTTGATATTTTCTTCATTTATTTTTTCTTCAATTTTATTATTTAAGCTTTCTTTAAATTTCTCTAATTCTTCTTTTTGTTTTTGTTTATTTAAAATAAACTTTTGATATCTTTGCGCTTTAATTAACCTACTAGTTGGTATTACTTCACCATTTTTATATGCTAATAACATTTGTTCATATTCTTCATTTTTCTTAATACTTAAATTATTGAATAACATTGTTATAAGTACTGAAAAAGGTAAAACCAAAATGGCAACAACTAATATAATTAAAAACTTAACAAAAATTCAATAACTAACATTTTCAATTAATATACCTAAAATGTATAAAACTATCAAACACGAAGTAATTGTTAGTGAGTAAGTAAAGTTATCAGCCTTATGCAACTTTAAAAAATAAAAAACTGCAGTTATAGAAAAAGTATAAATTAAATATGAGAAAAGTATTAAAAATATATAAGCTCCCCTCGGGGTTGGGAGATCATATTTAAATGAATAGGAAAAATCATAGCCTAATAAAAATCAAATTAATAACCCAGGTATAATTGATTCAATACTTATAAAAAATAAACTTTTAAAAAACGGTGTTTTGCAATCACTAAAATTTTTGAATATTTTCATCTTGATTTCCTTTACTTAAATTATAATACTCTAAATATAAAAAAAACTCTTATAAAAGAGCTAAAATTCAAATTGGAGCGGGTGAAGGGAATCGAACCCTCACAGTCAGCTTGGAAGGCTGAAGTTCTACCATTAAACTACACCCGCATAACAATCACATTAATAATAATATATAAACTAGTTTATTATGTCAATAAATTATATATAAAATAATTTATTTTTCTTTACAAAAAAACTTATATGTTTAATTATTAACGAGATTAAAGTAATAAACTAAAGTTTTTCTGAAATTTTTAAAAATAATGTTAGTAAAGCATAAGCTCTATATTTATAAAGAAAATTATTATCAGTAAAGTTAATCAGCATTGTATTTACTTGATTTTCTTCTGCAATTTCATAAATATTATTTGGTGTTGTGATAATAAATAATTCATTTTTAAAATTTAATAAATATTCAATAGTTCTATTTAAAGTCTCAGTATCTCTACCTGATAATATAACAAGAATTAATTCACCCTTGAACTCTCTTGTTCTTGCCATTTCTAAACTAACTGATAGGTCTACTAATTTTACATCAATTCCTGCGTTAGTTAATATATCTTCTAAGAACTTGCATGAGTACATCGCTTGTGAAGAAGGACAAATTCATAACTTTTTTGATGTTTTAAGTTTACTAACAAAATTATTAATAAAATCGTCATTATTTTCTATTCATAAATACATCTCATTAATTATTTTTGATTTATCAGGCTCATAATCAAGTGGCGTTGATTGTTGAGTTTGCATTCTTTGTTCATATTCAACACGCAACCTAATAATTAATTCTTTGTATCCTTCACATAAACAAGCTTTAGCAAACTGAGTAACAGTTGCCAAAGAAACAAAACAAGCCTCAGATATTTCATACTGAGTTTTGAATATTCCTAAATGTCAATCACTTTGAATTTGCTTTCCGATTATTTTAAAAGTAGTATTCTTATTATCCTTTACAAGATTTTCAATTCTTTCATATATAGATACCATTATAAACCCCTAATCTACTCTTTTGACTTTTTTTAAGTAAGTTAAAATACTATTACAAGTTTCTTCAAAATTAATATATGAAAATTCATATCATTTTATACAATCAAATTGATTTTTAAACCAAGTCAATTGTCTTCTTGCATAGTGTCTGTTATTTTTTTGCATTTCTTCAATTGCCGATTCATAAGTTATTTTGCCTTTTAAATAACTTATTATTTCTGGGCCACCTATACATTTTAGCGATTGTGAACTCTCGTTATATTCGCACATTTTATATGCTAATTCAATTTCTTGTATGAGACCTCTATTCACCAAATCTAAAACCCTATTGTTTATTCTAACATACAATTCTTCTCTTTTTGGTTCTAATCCAATCATAATAATATTTTTATAATAAAAAGTTTTATTATTTTTAATAATATTTGATTTACTATTCTTATTTAGTTCTATTATTTCAAGTGCTCTAATAACACGATATCTATTATTAGGATGGATTTTATTAGCTTCGATTTTATCAATATTATTAAGAATATTTCATAATTCAATATTATCAAGTTCATCAAATTTTTTTGAGAAGTCTTTTATATGATCATCGCCACTAAATTTATAATTCATTAGCAAGGCATTAATATATAATCCTGTACCACCTACTATTATTGGTATTTTATTCATTTTATGTATTTTATCAATAAAATTTCTTGCATCTTTTTGGAACTCAGCAACAGAATATGTTTCATTAACTTCTTTTATAGATAATAAATAATGTTTTATATTGTCCATTTCTTCTAAAGTTATTTTATTAGTTGCTATATCAGTTCCTTTAAATATTTGTGTAGAATCCGCATTTATGCATTCACCATTAAGACTTTTAGCTATTCTTATCGACAAGTCTGTCTTACCGCTTGCGGTTGGACCAACTATTACAATTATAGGTTTCATTTATTCTCCTCTGTATAAAAAAAATACTTCCACCCGCTATAAAATGCATGAGAAAGGAAATATTTATTTATTGAGCGGTTTTAAAAGATCTCATACAAACGTTAAGAATAACATATATTCTTGGTGTCCTTACGGACAACTATATTATATAATAAAAAAATATTTACTTAAGTAAATATTTTTTTATTATATATTATTTTTTTTGTTGAGTTGGGTTCATAGTTTCTCTAATTTCAACATTAATTTTTTTAGGTTCTACTACTGAAGGTTGGAACAAAACAGTTTTTCTTGTTTTTGACAATGTTAAACCATGGATTTTTACCTCTTTTTTATAATTAAATAATCCTGTAACATCTTTACCACCACTTACAACTGCAGTTCATTGTTCAAAAGGTTTACGTTTAACCTTAGCATTCATTCAATGCATTGCTACGATGTTGTTTACATCATCAACTTCTCCTTCAGGATCAACCAATGAGAAAACTCATCCAAATTCTGACTCTAGACCAAATTCATTAATTTTTATAATAGCACCTGCTACATCTTGTCTGTAAATAGCTGCGTTTGTTGCTGAAACATTATCTGCTTTTTCCCAAATAAATTTAGCTTGACCATCTGATAATTTTGCTACTGTACTTGGAATTTTAGTAGGTTTTGGGTCAGTGACTTTTTTTCTAGTTTGAATATGTTCAACTCTTTTTTTATTTGATGCAGCTCTTTTTACAGCTGCTTTGTTTGAACTTGCCATATCTTGCACCATCTTTCTAATAAATTAAATTTTAATGTTTAAGCATAATAAACACCAAAACATATATTTATTATACACTATTTTTGTAATTTTGAGTAGTATACATAGTGTAAAAATTAAATTTATTAATATATTTTAGCATTTATTTAACAATTATAGTTATATTCTTTTCATTTGAAAAGTTAATTATATTAAAACAAAATTTTAACTATATATCAACTTATTATCTATAAATGGTTGTAAGAAATTTTTACACATTTATTCTACAATTATCATATTACATTTTCAAAATACTTATTTGACCCTCTATAAATAATTAATAATAAAAAAACTTTGCCAAAAGCAAAGAATGTTCTATTTTCTAATATTAAGTTTTTCGATTATCGCTTTATATCTAGCAACACTTTTTCCTAGTAAGAAGTTCAATAAATGTCTTCTTTGTGCAACTTTTTTCAATAAACTTCTTCTTGATGTTATATCTTTTTTATGAATGCTAAGATGTTCTGTCAAGTTTTGAATATCTTTAGTTAGAATTGCAATTTGCACTTCTGCACTACCTGTGTCACTTTGGTTAGCTCCAAAATTCTTAATAATATCTAATTTCGCCTCTTTAGATACCATAACTAGTTCCCCCTAAATCTATTTTATTTATGTAAATACAAAGTAATAATTCTAGGGTAAAATTAAAACAATGTAAAAACACTTTAAAATTATAACAAATTATATTTAAAAAAACTAAAAAAAACTGCTAAATCAGTTTCTTTGAATATTATTAAATTGTTTGTTATTTTAGCAACATATTTTTTATTGTTAATTAGCAGCTTATAATACCCGTCTTTTAGAACGATATTTGTACTTATTATAGAAAATTCATTATTGATATTTTTTTTAATTATGATCAAATATTTATATTTCAGTAGTTTATTTACTTTTCTAATATTTCCATCTTGAAGTAACATCTTAGCATTTGAAGTAGATATTTTTTCTTCTCTTTTAAATATCTTAACATTACCCATACCTAAAAAATATATTAGATCATTAACATTTCCTGATTTATTATTACCAAATCTAAAATCTTCTCCAATTACAACTTTTTTTACATTTAACTTATTGATCAAAAAGTTACAAAAATCCTCTTTACTTTTAGATATAGTTTTTTTATTAACATTAATCTCTACTAATAAATCAGGATTACATTTCTCTTTAAATAGCTTATATCTAATTTTATTATTATATAGCACATAATCTTTTCCGGTTATAAAGTTAGTAATTTTATTTGAAAAAGTAAGAATTAAAAAACCTAAATTATTTTTTTTAGCAATTCTTTTTGCTTTCATAAATAGTTTTCAATGAACTTTATGTAAACCATCAAAAAAACCAATACAAGCGACAAAATTATTATTTAAATTAATTACTTCGTCATTATTAAGGTTAGTAACAATTTTAATCATAATTTCCTTCTTTTTCAGCTTCAGTTAAAAATAGTGGGTCTTTACTTTCTCATAAACCACGTTGACATTTATAAATGTTCTGTGCTACATGCTTGTAAATTGCAATAACTTCTTTTTGATGATTAATTATAAATATAATTGGATAATTAATTCCTTGCAACTCAATTGTTCTACCTTGTATAATGTCTGACTCCTTATGATATTCAATTAAATTTTGATCATTTATCATTAAACTATCATAAACTGAAATTAAATCACTTTCTTGGACTTCTTCAACGGTTTTTGCATCATTAATACTAAACTTTCCACATTCTATTCTATTTAAAACTGACATAGTTGCAATTAAGCCAATACTTTCTGCCATGTCACCAATTAAACTTCTTATATATGTTCCTTTGCTACATAAGACATCTAAACTAAGTTTTCCATTTTTTTGATCAAAATCTATTAAAGTACATTTTTTTATTGTAACTGTTTTTGACTTTATCTCTACATCTTGACCTGCTCTTGCATATTCATATAATTTTTTACCATTAACTTTAGTTGCGGAATAAATAGGTGGATATTGTTCGTACATAAAACCATTAAATTTTTCAACCATATCAGCAACAATTTTTTTATCAATTTTTTCATATGGTTGTTTTTCAATAACTTCTCCAGTGATATCCATTGTATCTGTTTTTATAAAAAAATCCAATGTAACAATATATCTTTTATCACTACTTAATAAATAATTTGAAATTTTTGTAGCTTGGTTAACTAAAACTATCATTAAACCTCTAGCCATTGGGTCTAGAGTACCTGCGTGACCGATTTTTTTAATATTTAATTTATTTTTTAATTGCTGTATCAAATGATTTGATGTAATACCTTTTGGTTTATCAATTAAAAAAACTCCTGATTCAGTCATAAATACTCCTCTTTCAATATAACTTTATTATACATATACAGGCCCTATTTATCATAGGTTTTTTTGAGTTAATTTATGGTATAATACTAATAACAATTAAGGGTGATTGAATGAGAATCAAATCAGATTTTTACAAAGAAATAGAGTCAGAATTTAAAATAATATCAGAAAAAGAACATTTAGGTAACGGTGGGAATGCAATGAGTAACCTAAGTACTAAAATGTTTTATTTATCTAAGCATCAATTCAATTCATTTGATGATTTTGATCAAGCATTAGTTACTGAAATTGCAAATACACTTCAATCACTGGAAGATATAATTGTCAAAAAAGCATTTGAGTATCAAAGGTTGGCAAAAGAAGCATATAAAGAAGAGATTGACCCTCAGAAATGAATTGATTTTGCTCAAGGGGAAGCATCAAACCTAAGTTTTGAAATGTATAGCGAAAAGGAGTTAAAGTATTTAAGATATTTCCACATTGTATGATTAACATGAATATTCTGTGACGAGGAATTAAAAAAACTAAGAACTAGAGTAAGTCGTGACTTATATCATAATATTGGTTCTGCTGAAAAGAACTATGTAAAAAAAAGAAATGAAATTTTAAAAAATAAAATAAATGATGAAAATTAATAAAAGTATAGTTATATTTATACTTTTTTTTAATTAGATATATGTTTAAACATAACTTATTATTTTAAATAAATATAAAAAACCTTAATAAAATGTAATGCAAATTAGTAAGTAATTTGTTTTGCATATTTATTAAGGTTTATACTAATTATTTGTATATTAAGCATTTGCTAAATATACTATTATTTTATTTGTATAGAGATGTTATTCTTAATTTTTAACAAATAAATAACTACTTTTATTATTTTCTTAATTTCTAATTGTGGGATCTTACAATTGAAATGAGTAAATATTAGAAGGAATAAACATATAAAAGTTAGTGTAGTTATTTAAAATGTGTAAATCACATTTTAATGGTTTTTAATAGTTTTGAAAACCATATGTAATTCTGATGAGGAACGAAAAACTTTCCTCAATATAATAATTACCATATTTCATAAAAGAAATCAAAATTTTTCCAAGAAATTAATTTCAAAGTTAGAAATAATTTTTAATAAGTCAATCATCTTTGCTTATTTTATCAACAGTATTTAGTATATATGCTACAAGTTCATCAATTTTAAAACTATTAAAAAAAGAGTATTTTCTATCAAAAAATGGTTGCAAATATTTTAGCATTTGGTTATATTTTGTAAATCAATTATTAGCAATGTAATTTAATTCATTTATAGCTTCCCTTGTTTTAGTAGTTTTTATTTCTGATTGTAAATTTTCACCAAGCATTAAATATAAACTATTTGATTTAGAAACTAATCATTTTTTAAACATTATAAAATTTGGTATGCCACTACGTAATTTTGGAGTGACTAAATATTTCATGCCTTCATTTTTATACTTTGATCACACTATTTCTGAGAAACCATCTTCTTCAGATAAATTATTTTGCATATACCTTTTATCTTCATAATTATTTGAATCAAATATACTTATTCTTGATATGTAATTTTTTGGTAAACTAAATGCTGAATATGTATTTTGACTTCATCTAGAAATATCATCAAACATTTCTTCATTTAAAAATCCGCTTAATTTATAATAATATGTTGTTGTAGAATCTCACTTAACGAAAATAAAATATACTAAATCCAAGAAACTAATGTTATTTTTTATTCATTTTTTAAACACCGATGGTGTTAAAAACTTTTTAATATTTAAGTTATTGTTATCTTTATAATTTTTTAATATAAAGTCATCTACTGATTTACATACGTATTCATAGAATCATCTAAGCATTATCATGTCTAAGTTATAGGTATAACAAAATTCATTTTTTAAAATATAGTTCATTAGTCTTTTTAAAGAAAACAATAGCCCAGAACTTAACTTATTTGCATAGATAAAATCTTCTTGTAATTTGATAGCTATTTCTTCGTAGTTCTCATTATTTTTATTAATAATATAGAACCTTCCTTTATTATATTTTTTATAAAGAATACTAATTACTCTAAAATTAATACTATAATTTTTAAACTTAAGAATAATATTTAAGTAGCTACCCTTTTTATGAGTATGTATTTCACTTATAAAATCAATGTTCTTAATAACTTCAAGAAACTCATTTTGTATAGAATCGTGTGTTATTTTAGAAGAAAAGTTATACTTAACAATTGAAAGATCTAAATTAATTATTTTATTATTTGAAGTAAATGTATTATAAGCAAAGTCACCCATTTTTTTAAAGTTAATATAAACCTTTGATAACTCATCCTTAATATAATTATATTTACTATTAATAAAATCAAGTAAATCTTTTCTTTTAAAAGTCATTTTTTTTACAGCACTATTAAATTTATTAATTTCATAATTTAGTTTCATATAGTTACCCTTCTATATTATTTCAAATTTAAAAAACTTTAGAAAAACAAGGAACAATCCATTGTTTTTATCATACGGATAAATTGTCTTAGTAATTATTTTTATATCAATTTCATCATATAACTTATTATTCTTTTTAACAGAAAAATTATTTGTATCTAGCTTATTTTTTAAATAAGCAACCGAATCATAATAAAACATTATTTCATTGCTATAATTCTCTTCTATGTTATTAATATACCCATCACAAAAATCTAAATAGAAATCTAGAAACCTCTTTATTGATTTATAAGAACACAGATATACTCATTTTAAGTTTTTCAATTTTATTAATCTGTATAGTTTATCAATCTTTCTATACTTTTTATAATAAATTAATTTTGATTCTAATAATAGTTCTACTTCTTTTGGTGACTTAAAAACTTTTTCAAATGTTGTATCTAATCAAATTTGGAAATACTTGTTTTTTAATAGTTGTAATTGTAAATCTTGAAGTATTTCTAACTTTAGTGTTAATTCCCTTTTCTTACTTATTTTATTTTTATATTTAACTCTAATATAAAAATATAGTAGCTGTAATTTCTTTAGAGTAAGTTTATTTAATGTTTTATAAATTTTTGTATACTCTAGTGTAAAAGTTCTTCTATACATGGTTTTATTACAAATTATTAGAGGGTAGTCAGCATGTTTGATAGAAGTTCTTAGATTTATCCTTATTTCTTTTTGATTTTCATAATTTATATGTATTATCAATGAATCTTTAAAGGTAATAATTTCATTTGAAGTTGGAAGTGAATAATTTTTCTCTTTTCATTTCACTTTTACATCTTTGTCTTTTAAATAAATATTAATTATTTTTTTAAATAAGATTAAATTAGAGTTACATATAATGCAAGAAACAAAATGGTCATTTGTATCAAATTCTTTTTGATACTTCATATATATTTTTTTACTTACATGTTTTATAGCTATTAGATCAACTGAAATATAATCATCAAAATTATAAACATTGTTTATAGAGTAACTTCCATGAGTCTTTATATCTAAAGAACCTTTTAATTTATTTCTAATTAGATAAATATTTTTCTTGATTATATTATTGATATCTTTACCTAATTTAACCTTATCTAATTGTTCATTAATTATCGACAAATCATTAATTAATAAATTATTTAGTTCAATTTTATTCATAAATACACCTACATATCATATTCGTATATTAAGCAACTAAGAACAAATAATGGTACTGTTTCCGCTCTTAATATATTATTTCCTAAACTAACCGAATTAAAGTTTTGTTTTACAAAAAATGTTACCTCATTGTCTGTAAAGCCGCCTTCTGGCCCAATTACTATATTTATTGCATTAACAAGATTATTCTTATTAAGTATATTTTTTAAGTTTTGATTTTTTTCATTTTCATAACATATGATATTTAAATAATTGTTATCAATTTTAATATCTTTAAAATTATAAATAATTTTTCCGACCTTAGGGATTATTATTGATTTTGTTTGTTTTGCTGCAGTATCAATTATACTTTGTCATCTAAAAATTTTTTTATCTTCATCTTTACTATTTATTTTTACAACATTTCTAGTAAATATAACTGGGTAAATATTATTAACACCTAATTCTGTTGCTTTTTGGAGGACATAGTCTCATTTTTGTTCTCTTATTATTCCACAATAAAGATTAATAATAGGTTTAAATTTATTTTTTGTAATATCTATTTTAGATATAATTTTAGCAATGCACTCTGATTCTTTAATAATTTCTAACTCACATAAATACTTTTGTTCATTAAATACTATATGAATATGCTCTTTTAATTTAAGTTTTATTACATTTTTTATATGATGAAAATCATTACCGTCAATGATAAAACTATTATTAACTTTTTTATTTGTAAAATATTGGTACATTCTATTCTCCACCTACATACTTTATATTATAATACTTATGAGGTGAATATGTTTGAATTCTAAATACATTGTTTATTTAGAATGGAGAAAAGAATGAAGAAAGTTGATACTAATCTTGATGAAATTGAGTCTGAAAAAGATGAAATTGATATAGATTATGAGATCAGCAAACTTAACAAAACAGGCAAACATAACGGTTTAAGAAGTGAGACTCTTAAAATAACCCTTGTTAGTTTGTTACTAAGTATGTCTACAGCTGTTAGTTTTATAAATGTATTATTACCACTAGGTATAACAAGTGTAAACGTTGGTTTTTCACTTAAATATTACATTATTGCTATAAGCTTTCAAGTAGTCGGTTTATACTGGGGTATGATAATAGGTTTGTTAGATGGCGTTCTACAATTCATTATTTGAGGTCAAAGCCCATTGTTTAGGTTTACCTCAAGTATTGGATTAATGCTATGAGTATTATTATTTTGATTATTTTTTAATAAATTATTTTGTGTTTATAAAGTTACAAATAACTTTAAAAAGACAACTAGTTTAACAATTAGTGCAGTATTTGTTTTCATTACTGCTCCACTAATTTCAGCATTGTTAAATGCATTTCAAAGATATGTAGAATTAGGTTCTGCATATGGTATTATTGCTTTTTTCCAAGCTTGAATTAGTTTTATGATTTTCGACTTATTTGCAATTGTATTATTCACACTCACTACAATAAGAATTCAAAAAATTGTAAATAAAAGATTACTTTAAAATTTTGTAAACTGGTAAATCTACACCATCAAGTGTAGATTTTTTTATATTAGGATATCTCTTCTTTATTATTTTTATTATTATGAAACTTCTTATTTTTGTTAAACATATTTAATTCTAAAGATAACACGATAATTGATGACATTACTACTGTAACTGAGTATTGTATTGCATTAACAATTGATTCAACAATTAAAACAGATGCATCTCATAATAGATAAGAGTACAAATTATAAATAAAAACTCAAGAATAACTAATAATAAATATTAAGTGAATGTTTACTCTTTTTCTGAGTAAATAATACGTTAAACCAATTAATATTTTTACTAATATTGATATTGGAATAAAAATTAATCCACCTGCATATAAATCAATTAAAATACCAGAAATTAAAGCGCTTAATACTAATGTAAATAAGTTTATCCTACCTAATAATATTAAATAAACAATATCAGAAAATTGTATTATTGATTTACCTGTAACTGATGACAATGTAGTTATTACTGCCCCCATTATGAACATTACTCCAACTAATAAACTACAATTAGCTATATTTTTAGAACAAATTCATTTTTTCATTAGTAACTACCTCAATTTATTTGGTTATTTTTAGTTAGATTTCAATTATAATAATTTTGTTATAACCTTATAAATTATAGCATTTAAAACATTTTGTTTTATCAAGAGAGGAAAACGTATGAAAATTGTAATACTTGGTGGTGGTGCAACAGGAATGGGAGTTGCCGCTAAAATAAAAAGACTAAAAAAAGATTATGAAGTTCTAGTATTAGAAACCGGAAATTATGTTTCGCTAGGCGCTTGTGGTTTACCTTATTTTGTTGGTAATGAGTTTGAAGATAAGAAAATGTTATTTGCAAGAACTATTGAAAAGTTTAATGAAAGTGGTATTGATGTTATACTAAACTCTAAAATATCAAATATTAACTTTGAAAATAAGAAAATGTTAGTAAATAGCAAAGAGATTGTCTACGATAAATTAGTTTTAGCAACTGGTGCTGATGCATTTATACCTAAAATTAAAGGTTTAGAAAATATTGAATATCATAAGTTAACAAAATATGAAGATGCAGAAAAACTAAAAGAACTTTCTAACTCTAATAATATAAAAAATGTGTTAATTGTTGGGGCTGGTTTTATAGGTATGGAGTTAGCTGAAAATCTAATAAATATTGGTAAAAATGTTTCAATTGTTGAGTTAGAAAATCAAATATCTTCAAGATTATATGATTTTGAAATATCTGAGTTAATTAAAAATAATTTAGAAGATAATAATATTAAATTATACCTTGGTAACTCAGTTAAGGAGTTTATAAGTAAAGAGTCAAAAATTTTAGCAAGACTAAATAGTGAAGAAATTGAATGCGACCTGGTAGTTATTGCATCAGGTTTTAAACCTAATACTGAAAGTTTAATTAACTCAGAATTAGAATTATCAAGTAACAATGCTATAATTGTTGATAAATTTGGAAAAACAAATATAAAAGATGTTTATGCTGGTGGTGATTGTTGTGTCATTGAAAATATTATTACAAAGAAATATTGTTATTCACCTTTAGCAACAGTTGCATCAAAACAAGCAAAAGTTATAGCAAATAATATTTGTGACATAAAAAGTAAATTTAATGGAACAATACAAAGTTCAATTATCAAATTATTCGATAAAGGTGTAGCTAGAGCTGGGGTTACAGAAAACGAAGCTAAATTAAATAATTTAAACATAAAAACAGTATTTATAAAAGATAAAGATCATACTCATTATTTAAAAGGTCAAAAAGATATCTATATAAAATTAATTATGAATAAGGATGATAATGTAATAATTGGTGGACAAATGTATGGAGATAAAGACTCAATCTTAAGGTTTTATTGTATTGCTACGCTAATTTGAAATAAAACAAAGATTACTGAATCAATTGAACAAATTGATTTGCCCTATTCACCTCCTTTTTCTAAAACTTACGACATAATTCACATAGCATTATCTAAACTTTTAGTATAATATATTTTAATTAACTTAGAAGGAGGATTATAATGAATTTATTAGCATCAAATAAGAATGACATCTTACGTGATTTTCTTGCAATTAGTAAATGACAATCAGCAGTTGGAATTCTAATTTTTGTTGGACTTCAAATAGGATTATGAATATTTTTAAAAAAAGTAAAAATTACGTTTATGTATAGAGTTATTATAGGTATGGTTATTGGGTTAATATTTGGTATTGTTGTCCAAGGAATAATAGAATTTCCTGACTCAGAAACCTTAAAAAAAGGGTATTTAGATAGTAACAGTGATATTTATTGAGTAAATGAACTAAATATTTGATCACAATTCTTTAAAAACATATTTATTCGTGGTGTAAACCTATTAACGATACCAATTGTCTTTATAGCAATATTTAAAATTACTGCAAAACCAGGAGAAAACGGCTTAGCACGTATAACAGGTAAAGGAATTGCGATATTACTAACTAATGTTGCAGTAATGTTTACAATAACTTTCTTTATTGGAATTGCAACCGATGTTGGTGGTGGAATATTTAAGTTAGTTGATGAAGCAATACCTGATGGTAAGAATAATGTCCCATTACCAAAATTAATTTGAGAATATTTACCAATAAATTTCTTTTCAGCATTAACACAAAATACAATTATCCCAGTAATGGTAATTGCTGCAATAGCTGGAATTTCAGTAAAAATTTTATCAAAGAGAAATAAAGTAGAAATGGAAGCAATTGTAAAAGGTGCTGATACTGCATGAAAAATAACATCATCAATGCTTTCAACTTTTATGAAAATAATGCCGTTAGCAGTTATGTCTATGCTCTCAACATCAATTACCGAAAGACCAATTGGCGAACTTGCAAATATAGGTAAGGTTATTGGTGTTGGTTATTTATGTATAATAATAGCTATTATTTGATTATCATTACAAATACTATTGTCAAGAGTTAAACTTGGTGCTTGATGGAAGAATGCTTGAAGACCTTTAGTGCAAGGATTTTCAACACAATCATCAAATGCTTCTTTACCAGTATCAATGAACGCTTTGAAAGATATGAAAATTAATGAAAAAGTTGTTAGTAGTATACCTCCAATTTCAACAACAATGGGTCTTATCGCATGTGCTGGTATACAAGCTGGTTTAGCAACAAGCATATTATGAACAGGTTCTAATGCACCACATTCAATGGGATTATTTACTTACTTTATTATTTCGTTATTTGTTACTGTGGTTGCATCACTGGGTATTGCAGGTGTACCAGGAACTGCTACAGTTGTTACAGTTGGTGTTATTGGTGGAATTGGATATTCTGAATTTATAATGTCTGTTCTAGGGGTAATTGCACCACTTGATGGATTATTTGATATGGGAAGAACTGGAGCTAATGTGTTAGGTGGTTTTGCTACAGCAACAATTGTTGCTAAATCAGAAGGCTTAATTGAAGATGGTTCGCCTTTATTGAACCATAAAGGAATTGAAAAACAAAAAAGTATATTAGCAATGAAAAATTTAAAAGATCAATTTAGTTTAGAAATTCTAAATAGTAAGAAAGAGTTTAATAAGAGTATAAAACAAAAAGATATAACTAAAGAAGATATTGATAAATTAAAATTAGATCACAGTAATTTAATCAAAGAAATAGAAGAAAACTATAAAATTAAAAAAACTAATCTAAAAACTAAAAATGAAAATAAATAAAAAATCTAGCTTTATTTTGCTAGATTTTTATTCGTTATTTAAGCTTTTTTTGAGCTGATTGTTACAAAGAAACTAAGATCATCTGCATTTTTATATTTTAAAGTCACTTTTATTTTTGCATCATCATTTACTTCATCTTTTCCAGAAACTAGAAGTAGATTATAGTATGATGCACCATTGTGACCTTCAACAGAGGCACTAAATTTACCTTTTAAATTTTCATTGTCATATGATACGGAAATAATTTCATTAGTTAATGGATTATCGATGTATATACCGTAATATGTACCCGAATTAGTATTTAGTTTGATAACATCATTATATTTTATTCCACTAATAGAGGGTTTTTTTGTACTATCTACAATAATATTTATCTTTATTTCAAATTTTATTCCATTATAACTATATTCAATTACATTCTCTTTTGATACTTTTAATCCATAAACTACTATTGTTAATGCTTCATTTGTATCAGTATCATAATCATTCATTGCAAACGCATCAATATTACCTGTTGAGGCATTTTCATTAACTACATTTATTTTTGCATTTTTAAATCTATCAGTTACATCTAGTTTAATTAATTTATGTCTACCTTCACTTACTTCAATTGGCAAAGTTTGTTCAACATCTAATTTTATTGTATGTTCATCAATTATATCAACCAATAATGTCTCATTAATTTTATTCATATATTTTAAATTAACTACAACATCTTGTTCTTTTTTATAACCGGAAGTTATATTAATTTTAAATATTACAAATTTTAAATCTTCAACTACTTTTTCAACTTTAAATGGTAAAAGTGATTCTGTTACATTAGTTGATAATTCTAATTCTCCATTGCTTATAGGATTATTTACTGTTATGTATTTGGTAATAGTATTTTGATTATCTTCTGTACTTTTAATAATAGTTACCTTTTTTTCGTAGTCACTTAAAAATGGAAATCCATATTTTTCTACTACTGTTACATATAATGATACTTGTGAATATTCATAGTTTATTAGAATTTTTGTTTTCCCTAACTTTAAACCATTTATTCTAAAAGTAACTTCACCATTTCCTGATGAATCTTTACTGATTGCATTTTCAATACTTACCAAATCTTTGTCAACAACAATAACTTCATAATTAGCATCTTTTACTGGATTGGCAAATATTACTTGTTCTGGTGTTGAAGAATTAAGCTGTACATTTGAATCTAATAATTCATTTGTACTAGGTTCATCATGTTTTGCCCCAAGGACTTTTACATTAAATGAACTTTCAAAATCACCATATTTTACTTTTACATTTGTATCAACTATTGTTTTAGCTTTTAAAGTAACTTCAAAGAACCCTTTCGATTCACTATCAATGGCGTTTGAGACCGAAACACTTAATGCACCTTCATTTTCAGATATTGCACTAATTTCGGCATCTTTTATTATTACTTGAGACCTTACAACTACTATTTTAGTTTTGGCTTCATACATTGTTTGATCTTCTATTTTTTCTATTTTATTTACATCACTTGGTACAGTATTTGTTTCTTGGCTTTGATCATTTTCTTTTCCGCAAGATGAAACAATTGAAATAGAATGAGTTAATAATCCAATTGATGCTAGTATACTTAATAATTTTTTCATAATCTTCCCCTTATTTATTCAATAATATTAATATATCAAATTTTAAGGGTGCTTTAAATAACAAGTTTAAAAAAATCTCTTAAAATAAGAGATTTTTAAATTTAATTCTATCATTCTTCACCATTAGTTATTGTTGCTTTTCCAGTTAATTGATAACCAGCATATTTATTTTTAGCCTCAGGTTTAAATTCTATTGTTATATCTTCCCCAGTTTGTGTAACATTAATAATATTTGCAAAATCAGCAATAAATTGATCTTTTGTCACTGTTCCATCTTTATATGAATTTTCATCTTCAGGTTTTTGACCAACGAAGAAGTATTTTCCGCTATTACTTGAGAAATCTGTTCAAAATCCAATATTATTTTCTGTATCAAATAGATATTCAGTTATTTCAGTAGCATCAACACTATCACCTTGATATTTAATTGGAGGTATGCCCATTTCTTCATTAACTCATGAATCTAGATTAAACATCCCAACTTTTTCATCGTTTTTATTTGTTATATTAAAAGTTATATTTATTGTGCTTGGAGCAAAATCAGAATTAATAACAATACTAATAACACCTTTTCCTTCTTTTAAGTCGTAACTATCCAAATTAAAATTATCTTTCTTATTTTTTTCTATTGAATTTGTACTTAATAAATTTTCAATAAGTTCATTTTTTGTAGCATAATCATTACTTGGATCTGATAACAATATATCACCTAGTTCTGTTTTTATATTATCATCTAATTTTGTTTGACCTTTTATAGAGATTTTTACACTTCCATTAGCATAATAACCATCAATATCATTATTATGACCGCTCTTAATAGTACCTACAATAGACTTAATTTCAATAGTTGAATTGTTATTTGTTATTAATTTATCACTACTATCTAAATAATTAATATGAATCATGCTCATTATTATTTCTGGGTCTATTTCATAACCAAAGCCTTTTGCTTTTATTAATGTTTCAGTAACAAATTTGTTTAGTGATTTAAATACTGATTCTTTACTTTTAATATCTTCAACCATCAAGAATCCTGGATTTAATGAACTAGGTCTTACAACAGAACCTAAACTGGTATCATTTACAACCTGTTCAACTAACGCTAAATCAAAATTAGTTCTTGAATTATCAAAAAACTCTATTTTAAATGTGGCTTTACCTAGTATTTTTGTAGAATCTTTTGTTTCAACAACTAGAGACCCTTGCTCACTTGTGCTTTTAGCTGCTACAAAACCACTAAACATTAAATCAGATTCTGTAATAGATGATTTAATATACTTTTGACTAATAGTTGTTAGTACTGCAATTTTAGCATCTTGTTCCGAATTTGACGCTGGAGATATTTTTAGTTCTTCTGATGTTAATTTACTTAAATCAGGTGTTTCATCAACTGGAGTATCTGTACTAGTTGTATCATTTCCACAAGAGATAACCGTTGCACTAGTTGTCACTACCATTCCCATCGATGCTAATATACTTAATAATTTTTTCATTTTTAATTCCTACCTTCTACATAAAAAATTATATATATAAAAATAGGTAAAGTATTTTTAGTATCGTAAAATATTTTATAAAAAAACTTGGTTAATGTTAACCAAGTTTAATTATTATTTGATGTCTTTTAAAATTTTATCAATTTTATTTGCATTATCTAATGAATTATCATATTCAAATGATAGCTCTGGTACACTTCTCATTTCAACTTTATTAGCAAGTAGCATTCTTATTTCTTTTAGATAATCTTTAATTTCACTTTTTACATCTTCTAGATCAAATTCTGGGTTTAAATATGAATAATAAATCTTTGCATGACTCATATCATTTGATAATCTAACTTCATGGATTGATAAAAACTTAATATAGTCGCTATCGTGAAACTCTCTTTGTAAAATTAGTGTCAATTCTCTTAAAATAATAGATTGAGTACGTTCGATTTTTACATCTTTTGGCATAATTATTTCACCTCTTCTATCTTATATGCTTCTATAATATCATTTTCTTTTAGGTCATTAAAGTTTTTTACCACAATACCACATTCTTGCCCAGTCCTTGCTTCTTTTATATCATCCTTATTATTTCTCAAAGAAGCCATATCTCCACTGTAAATTACTATTCCATCTCTTATTATATGTACTTTTGAACCTCTTGGAATTGTACCACTTATTACCCTACATCCTGCAATAGTACCAACTTGTGAGTGTTTAAATAATTTTCTTACTTCAGCTTCACCTTGTTGTTTTTCTTCATAAACTGGATCTAGCATACCAGCAGCAGCTTCTTGAATTTCTTCTAATAATTTATAAATTATATTATGTAATCTAATTTCGACTCCGTCTTCTTCTGCTTTTTGTCTAACTTGTGCATTTGGTCTTACATTAAATCCATATACTAATGCATTAGATGCTAATGCAAGAGTTATATCACTAACTGATATAGCACCAACAGTTGCACGAATAACATTTATTTTAACACCTTTGATATTAATTTTTAACATTGCATTTCTAACTGCTTCAACCGTACCTTGTACATCTGCTTTTAAGATAATATTAATTGATTTTAATTCCCCAGCTTCAATTTGATTCTTCATAGAGTCTAAGGTAAATGCTGTAGTTTTATTTCTAGAGTCATTTGCTTGTTTTTCAAACTGCGCTTTTGCAATATCTCTTGCAATTTTCTCTTCTGAAACAACTATGAATTTATCACCAGCTCTTGGTACTTCATTTAGACCTATGATTACTGCTGGTTGACCAGGACTCACATGTTTAAGTTTCATTTTATTTTCATTTTCAATATCTTTGATAGTTCCATATGTTGCACCAGCAATAATAATATTTTTTATATTTAATGTCCCGTTTTGAACTAAAACAGTTGCTATAGGACCTCTATTTTTATCGATATGAGCTTCAATTACTGTACCTCTAGCAAACTTATTTGGATTAGCTTTTAAATCTTTTAATTCAGAAATAAGTAATATTGTTTCTAATAAAGTATCGATTCCTAACTTAGTTTTTGCAGATCCTTCGATAAATGGAGTGTCTCCACTAAATTCTTCTGCAACGATTCCATACTTCATTAATTCCATTTTTACTTTACTTGGGTCAGACCCTGGTTTGTCAACCTTGTTAACAAAGACAATAATGGGTACATTTGCAGCTTTAGCATGGTCAATCGCTTCTTCTGTTTGAGGCATTACCCCATCATCAGCAGCAACAACAATAATTACAATATCTGTTACTTCACTACCTCTTGCTCTCATTTCAGTAAAAGCTTCATGACCTGGGGTATCTATAAATGTAATTTTATTTTTATTAATGCTGGTTTGATAAGCACCAATATGTTGGGTAATTCCACCAAATTCTCCATCTATTACATTTGCATTTCTAATTGAGTCTAATAATGTTGTTTTCCCATGATCTACATGACCCATAATAGTAACTATAGGTGGTCTACTTTTAAGTTCTTCTGGGTTATCTTCCTCTTCTAATGTTTCAAATATATTTTCTTTTGTAATATTAGTTTCTTTTTTAAAGTCATATCCTAGTTCTAAACATAATTCTCCCATTTGTTCTTCAGAAAGAGTAACATTTTGGTTTAACATTATACCCTTTGTAAAAAATATTTTAACAATGGCTGCTGGTTCTTTACCAATTTTTTTTGCAAAGTCTGCTATTGATAATGGTTCAGTAAAAATAAAAACCCCATCGATTAATCCTGTTTCTTTCGTTTCTCTTAATTTATTTTTTATATTAGTTGTATGTGCCTTTGATTTGCTCTTGTAATTTTGTTTATTATTATTAATTGGTTTCTTATTTTTATTTGTCATAATACCAACTCCATTCTAATTAAATATTACTTAAAATTAATTTAATGAAATTTGAATCTTGTATTCCAACTGCTTTGATGTTATCTTTTCCAATTGCTTTACTTAATTCCATCCCATTTAATAGATTATCATAATATTTAACATTATAAAAACTACATTTGTTAGTAATTTTTTTATATTGGCTTGGACCAATATCAGTTACAATAATTACTAAACTAACTTTATTTTCTCTTATTTTGTCAATTAATTTTGAACCATATGTTAGTTTATTTGCTGAAGAAACTATTCCCAATGATGATACTAATTTTTCCTTATTCATAATTAACTAACCTCATTAGTTCTTTTTCAATTGCTTCATATATATCTCTATTAATAGTAGTTTTAAATGCTCTATCTAGTATATTTCTTTGTTTAATTTTTTTTATTGAAATATTATTAGGTAAAACATAAACTCCTCTACCTTCAGCCACTTTAGTATGATCAACAAATACTTCTCCTCTTTTATTTCTAACTATTCTTAAAAGGGTATCTTTAGGGAGCATTTTATTAGATGCTACATCTTTTCTCAAAACTTGTTTATTTAATTTTTTCTTCATAAAAAGCTTTCTTACATTTTTTTTATTATTAAGATCTATTTTCTCTTCTTCTATTTGCATTTTCTATAAATGAAGTATTTTCCAACTCCTCTTTTGTTATATTACCATTTCATAAAATTTCAATGTTTTTCTCATTAGCAACATCTAATGAATAAATGTTTATTTTCATACTTACTAAGTTAGCAACTAATCTTGCTGCCATTCCCTTTTTACCAATAGCTAGGGAAAGTTGTTCATTTGGAACTACGATGAAACATTCATTGTTATCATCATCAATAGCAATACTTATTACTCTAACAGGTGCTAATGAATTCATAACAAATACTTTTTTATCTTCATCATATAGAACAACATCTATTTTTTCTCCATTTAGTTGTTTAGTTACATTTTTAATTCTACTTCCTGATGCTCCTACACAACTACCAATTGGATCAATGTTTTCTTCGTGTGACACAACTGCTATTTTTGCTCTTTTACCAGGTTCTCTTGAAACAGCTTTTACTTCAACTATACCTTCCATAATTTCAGGTACTTCTATTTCCATTAATTTAGCAAGAAAGTCAGGGTGTATTCTTGTTGCAGATATTTGTGAATGTTTGTTATCTTTAGAAATATCTTCAATATAAAATGAAATAATATCATCAATGTTAAAGAACTCACCAGGTATAGTTTTTTGGTTTCAAATAGGTATTATTACTCCATCAACTTCAACTAAATAACTTGTTTCTGTTAAATCTTTTACAGTACCACCAACTATTTCATGATTTCTTGGTAAGAACTCTTCGTAAATCATTGCTTTTTCTGCTTCACGAATTTTTTGTTTTATGATTTGACCAACTTGCATTACTGCTAGTTTTGAATATTCAACAGTAAACTCAACTGGTTCATAGACTTTATCACCGATTTTTAAATTCTCTCCATAAGTTTTTAAAGCATCTTTCAATTCTATTTCTAGTCATTCATCCTCAAGTTCTTCAACAATAACTAATTCTTTAAATACATTTATTGTTCCAATGTTTTCATCTATTTCAACTCTTATTATAGCTTCTGGGTCAAAGAATTTTTCATAGGCTTTTTGAAAACCTTCTCTTATTCCTTCAAAAATAATACTTTTATCAATTTTTTTGTCTTGAACAATTTCATAAATTGCATCAAGCAATTTTGCTCCGTCTATCAATTTTTTTCCTCCTATCAAATAGAAAAGAAGACTTACGCCTTCTTTTTACAAATATGACTACTAATATTATACATATAATTTATTTGATAAAAAGGATAATTTTAACTAATTGTTAAAAACAAGACTTTTATATAATTCCAACATATGTTCTGTTGAGGTAAAATAATCAACAATTTGTAAACCAAATTGTAATGCTGCACCAATTGAAGAACCTGTTATTATGTTTCTATCAGTAATTGCTGCATTATGAGATTTTTTAATTGCTTTATCTAAACCATCAACACAACCTGGATAATGAGTAACTTCCACTCCATCTAGGATACCTAACTTTCCAAGTATTTGCGGAGCCGCACAAATTGCAGCTATAACTTTTTTCTTTTCATTAAATTTTTTCAAATTGTCAAGTAAAAGTTGGCACTTTTCAAGGTTAGCTACGCCAGCTCCTCCTGGTAAAACTAAACAATCATACTCATCAAAACTAATATTTTCAATTAATTTATGTGCTTTTACAGTAATACCATTTGCTCCATTAACTATTAAATTTTGTGTAATTGAAACTAGATCAATTTTTTCAAAACTACCTGGGAACATTTTTTTTGCCCTATTTAATACATCATTTGTCGCAACCATTTCTGTATCTTCAAAACCTTCTGCTAAAAAAATTGCTACATTTGCCATTTTTTTTACCTCATTTCTACTTTTATTATATAAATTTTATATAATAAATTAAAGAGAAATGGTGAAAATATGGGTATTTTAAAAATATTAAAGGTTGCAGCAAAATTAGCTAATTACAAAGAATCAACCAAATTAATAAAATACAAAAGTACAAAAAAATTGGTTCACAATAATATAATGCTTGATATTAGTATAAGAACAATTAGAAATTCAATTAACAAGGCATCAAATCTTGTTTTTAAAGACAAGCTTAAACAAGAGGTAGGATTTAAGTTTGTATATTCTAAAGGTTTTAATTCATTTGGTTTTAAAGAAAAAGTGGATATCATTTTTTGTAATATTCATTCACAAGTTATAGCGATTTATTCTAACTTTAAGCCAAATAAATTTACAAGTCTTCACGAAGATACATACTCAATATTTGTTCTAGCTAATAATAGTAATAAATTTCTAAACATTAAAAAAAATGATTTTCTAACTATTTCAAAGTAAAAAAATCCCACAAGGATTTTTTTATTATATATTATTATGAAGCAAAACTTTCTTTAATTTTGTTAGTGTAATCTTCTACAGCTTTTAAAAGATCTACTGATTTATACGTACTTTGATTTTTAAAATAGTTATTTGATGCTAATTTTAATTTATCAACTGAGAATGACGTTTTAATTTTTGAAGCTATATCGCTTGTTAATAAGTTATTACCATCTTGAGATATATCTCCAGGTGTTCATATTGTCTTACCAGATAAATTAGTTCCTAATGAGTCTTTGATATCTTTTTCATTATCATCAAATGTCATACTTAATTTATTATCATCATAATATTTTTTAATATTTGAAGTTACTGTTTCATTATTGTAATATTCCTTAGAACTAGCTAAAGCAACTACTGTACTATCCTTAATATTTTTTTCAGCTGATGTTATAAATGAGTTTGAATAACTACTTGAATATGCTTCTGCTTGATTTGTATCAACACCAACAACTTTAATAGTATCTAGTTTGTTTCTTGTTTTTATTACCCCTAATAAGTCAGCTGTTTGAGGACCTGCGACTGGCATTACTACATTAGGGTTTTCTGCAACTATTTTTTCAGATATCGCACTTCCTTCACCGGCTAAGAATGAGTTTGAATATCAATTAGCATCTGTATCGCTAGTTGGAGCGCTTTTTTGAGATGAAATTCTATCTGCTTTTATACCTTTATAAACAACATCTCCAAAAATATCTTTTAACGGATCAACAGCATCTTTTGTATCTATATTTTCACTATAATAGTTAAATACATCAATAGCTGCTAAGAAACCAACCATAAATAGTTCAACTGCTATATAATTTGTTTGTCCACCAAAAGTTGCTAGCTTAACTGTTTTATTTACTTCTTTGTTATCCTTTATAGTTTGATAAATTGCGGCTATACCAGCATAAAAACCAGACATATCTGCTTTATATAATAATCCTATAACCGTGTTTAAACCTTCGTTTCTCCCATCAATAAATATTTCAGTACCATTTTCTCCTAAGGCACTTGAAGCTGATTTTAAATTATCTCCAGCATGATGGAATCCAGGTAAAATTGCAACTTTTGCACCTGATTCTTTAGCTATATTATAACCATCTGGTATCTCAGTTTCATTATGTGGTTCATTAAAACCAATACCAGCATAAGTATTGTTTTTATTTACTTCTAATATTTCTTTTATAAAATAATCACCTGCATTTTTTCCACTCTCATTGAATGATTTATCTGATATTCTTCCAGCATCGGTTACTAAAAAAATATCATTAAATGATTTTGCACCACAAGCAACTACATTTGAAGCACTACTTGCAATAACTGTAAAAGCTAATAATCCTGATATTAATTTCTTCATTTTAATCTCCTTTGTATAAATTAAAAAAAGAGTAGAAAAGTTTTATATCTAATAAAATTTTCTCCTCCTTTTATTTAATCTATATCTATATTTAATCATATTTTTGAAGATAATAAATAATTTATATTATCTTATTGTTTTATCATATGGTTGACCAATACTTTTTGGTGGTCTTGAATACTTAGAAATAGTAATCATTGTGAATATAGATAGTAAAAATGGTAATATATTAAATAAATTAGAATTTCCTAATACTCAAACGCTATTAGTTAAGTTAATGATTCTTTCTCCAATGGCAAAAAACATCGAAAATATAAAGGATGCTATAACTGTGTATCTTATCTTTCATTGACCAACTATCATAATTGCAAGTGCAATAAAACCAAAACCATTAACAGTTCCAAAAAAATTTCCATTGTTTTTTATAATTACAAAGCAAGCTCCTGATATTCCTGCAATCATACCACTAACTATCACTGCTAAATATCTATACTTATATACATTTACTCCTGCAGAACTTACTGCATTAGGGTTCTCTCCAACAGCGATATGTCTTGTTCCAGTTCTTGTAAAAGAAAAATAAATACCAGAAAATGCTGTTATTATTATTGATAATAATAAATATAATGTAAAAATATTATTTGAACCTGAAAAAGATATAACAGAGTAGCCAGACGTTATTAAAGTTCCATTTGATTCAGTTCACCCTCTTGTTGTAGTTAAAAACATTGCTAATCCTTGAGCAAATAAATTAATTGCCGTACCAGATATTATTTGATTAGCTTTTAATTTAATTGAAGCTAATCCATGAAATAATGCAAACAATCCTGCTACTAAAGCAGCTAAAATTATTGGAATAATTTGCATAATATCTGTTGAATCGCTTTTGTATATTTTACTACCAACAATAGCATAAGTTAGCGCTCCAATTACCATCATTCCATCAATACCAACGTTAATAACTCCTGATTTTTCCGAAACCAGTCCTGCAAGTGATGCTAATGAAAATATGACAAAGTAAATTGAAATTGATTCTAATAATATGTTAGCTGCCATAAGATTTCACCACCTCACATCTTTTATTATAATAAGTAATTTTATTTATATAATTTTCCTTCTCGAAAAACTTTTGTTTTTTATCTGATGATGTATTTTTAATTGTAACTTTCTTTTCTTTAAAATCTTTTTTTATTATTAAAAATTTCTCTTTTATTTCATTTATACTTTTTTTTAGTTTTTCATACTGTTCTATTCTATATTTATTAAATTCATCTAGACTAATTTTATTTTTACTCTCTAATTCTTCTTTTCATTTTTGGATATTATTCAATAATAGTTTTTTTAGGTTTAAGCGTTCTTCCTTACTTGTTTGCTTATTCTTTAAATCCAGTTTTAACTTCTGCCTAGAATCCTTAACCTTAGTTTTATAATTATTAAAAGAAATAACAAAACTATTTAATAATTCATATTTCTTTTTTAAAACTTGGTTACTAATTTTTTTTCTTAATCCTGAAATAGAATACTTTTTATGAAGTAATATACTTTCCTCGTTGAACATTGAAAATCTTTCTTTTAATTGTCTTATTTCAAATTTAACATTATTTTTAAAATCTTGTTTTTCTATTTTATATTGTTTTGCACATTTTTTTACTAATGCTTTATTTTTATTAATTAAGTTTTCTAATTCTTCGCTTTTTTCCTTAATGACAGAGTTATTATTAGTTTTTTTAAGATTTGAAATTTCTTGTTTAAGTATTAGAATTGACTTACTATACTCAGTATCTTTTATACTTTTTTTTAAATTTCTTAGTTCATCATCTTTAAAATATAGAAGTTTTTTAAATCTTAGTGATCAAACTTTATTAAATGTAATATAAAAATTTTTTTTGACCTCAAATTGATAAAATATAAAAAAGTTTTTATATAAGTATTCATAAATTCTTAATTTAAAGAATAACGCTGATATACCTGCCCCATATGTAATTGCTCCAAAAACAAGAGTTGAAACATCTTTTGAAAGCAATGGAAACTCAATCGATTTTGCAATACCTGAACCATTTTTAAGCATAGCTCAAAACATTGCGACTGGCAAAATTCCAACTACATTATTAAATGCAACAAGTGCAATTGGAATAGCATCAAATCCTATTGTTGGAAGCTCACTAATTTTTCCTGTTGAAATACTAAGTTGTATAGTCATATAATAAATGAATCCACCCATACTAATGAATAATCCTTGTAAGGCAGTTGTAAGAAGAATGTAATACTTTATATTAATACCTGCATATTTTGCAGCAGTTGGTTGCTTTCCAGAAACCTTAAATTTATATCCAAAAGTAGTTAGATTAACTAAAATATAAACTAGGATAACTGAAATAATTGTAAGTATCACACCAAATAATCAAGTGTTTCCATTTATTGATAATCAATTCGTATTAAGTGGCTGTGTGACATGATTACTACTTCACACTCACTCAGGTCTGTCAAAAATTCAATTGGCAAATATTCACACAATTCAGTTCAACATAACTGTAGTTACAACTTCATGAATATTAAAACTTATTTTTAAGATACCAGATATTAACGAAATAGCAATTCCAGAGAATACAAATATTAAGAATACATTAATTACAAATGAATTATCAACATCTTTGAAACCAACTCCTTCTGCACTAGCCTTATTACCAATTGCAAGTACGCTGAAAACCATTCCGATAACAGCTTGTCCTGTACCACCCATATTAAAAATTCCGATTTTAAAACCTAGTGCTAACCCAATTCCCATTAAAGCATATGTTGAAAAATAATTTATTGTTGAAGGTAAAAATGTTGATGAAGAATTTCTAAGTGAGTAACCTATTGATGAGAATATAAACGCAAACCCATCTTCACCATTTGCAAGAATTATGATTATTCCAATTAACAGTCCAAATAAGATTGAGTATAAAGACGCTTTTGCTACTGATAAGCTTTTTTTTGTCTTATCAGATTTAAGAGAGTTTATTAAATGTTGTTTTTTTATTCACCTACTAGTGCTAAATTTCATTATATTTTTTCTCCCATCATCATTAATCCGATTTTATCAATACTAATGTTTTTTCCTTTTAACTCACCAACAGTTGACCCCGCATTTAAAACAACTACTCTATCTGATAACGCTAGTACTTCACTTAGTTCATATGATACTAGCAAAATAGCTTTACCTTGTTTTTTTGCTTTAAGTATTTCTGAATGGATAAATTCAATAGAACCAATATCTAATCCACGAGTAGGCTGGAATACTACGATTAAATCACTATCTCTTTCAAGTTCTCTACCAATAATTGCTTTTTGTTGATTACCACCAGATAATTCTCTTGCAATTGCGTATCCCGATTGTGAATTTCTAACATCATATTTCTTTATTATTCTTTGCCCATACTCTTGGATTGAATTAAAATTTATAAATCCATAACTACTAAATTTACTGTTGGATATGTCTTGAAGAACCATATTATCAATTAAGTTGTTGTCTAATACAAGACCATACTTATGTCTATCTTCAGGAATATGACTTATTTTATACTTAGAATACCTTTTATTAACACTAATATTATTTAATAGGTTATTGTTAATAAAAATTTGTCCTTTTTTAAATTTACATAAACCAGTAATTGCATTAACTAATTCTTGCTGTCCGTTACCTTCAACACCAGCAATAGCTACAATTTCTCCCTTAGAAATATTAAGTGAGAAGTTTTTCAAAGCATCTACTTTATGATTATTTTGATTAGGAACATATAAATCTTTAATAGATAATATGATGTCTTCTTTTATATCTTTATAATCATTTTGAACTTCCACTACTTTTCTTCCAACCATGGCTTGTGCAAATTCTTCAATACTTGTATTTTTTACATCATAATGACCTACAACTTTACCGTTCCTTAAAACAGTTGCACTATCAGCAACTTCTTTAATTTCAGCCATTTTGTGAGTAATAAATATAATTGTTTTACCACTCTTTTTTAAGCTTTTTAACACTTCTAAAAAACCTTCAATTTCTTTAGGTGTAAGTACTGCAGTTGGTTCATCAAATATTAGAATTTCAGATTCTCTATAAAGAGCTTTTAAAATTTCTGCCTTTTGTTGTGAAGCCACACTTGAATTAATTGGTTTTTTATTTAAATCAATAGTTAGATTATATTTATTCATTATTTCAGTAATTTTGTTTATAGTTTTTGATTTATTTATAAAAAATTTTAAATATGTTTGTTCACAACCTAATGAAATATTTTTTCAATAAGGATAAGTCTCAATTAACTTAAAGTGTTGATGCACCATTCCAATACCAAGATTATTTGCTTTAATAGGACTAGTAATAATATGAGACTTTCCATTAATTAATATTTCTCCAAATGTAGGATTATAAAGTCCAAATAAAATTGACATTAAAGTTGACTTACCCGCACCATTTTCGCCGATAATAGCGTGGACCTCACCTTTTTTCACTTTTAAATTAATGTTATCATTGGCAATAATTTTCTTATTAAATACCATTGTAATATTTTTCATTTCAACAGCAAAATTATTATTCATTGTTTCTCCTATTTGTTTACTACTATATTTAATCATAAAGAAATTAAATAATTAAGTATATATAAATAAAAAAATAAATGTCTTATAAAAATAAGACATTTATTTTTTTTATTATTATTTCAGTACTGTATTTGCTAATTCGTCTAATGCATCTTTTTTAGCCTTTGTTCAAAAGTCAACAGCCAAGAACTTATCCACAATTCTTGCTGAAATATGTAAATCTTTAAAATAAAAGTTAAACTTGTTATATCTAATAGCAATATGACCAATTGTTATTGCTAAAAAATCATACCCATCTTCAATTAATTCTTTTCCTGTTTTATCTTTAAATTCTGGGTAACCATAGGTTTCATACATTGCTTTACGCATTGTCTCAACTCCTGGATCATACCATTCTTTAATAACATATTCTTTTAGTTCTTGGATTTTTCTTTCTCCTTCTTCACCTGATTTTTTTCATACGTTTATAACATGTTCTTCGAAAAATGGAGCAAATCTTTTTATCCCTTCATCAAGTGATGGATAAAATATTTGAAATGGTTCGACACCTTCAACTTCAACGTGTGCTAAAAATCAAGGTTCAGAAAAAGAAACTACACCAACCTGCTCAGAACTTATTTGGTAAATCTTCTCACTCATAAAAAACTCCTTTGATTTATTTAATTATAACATAAATAAAATTCAATTAAATTGCAGACCTTAATATATAAATTATAACAATAGCAATTAGTATTAATGAAATTGGTAATAAAAACCAAAGTAATCATAACTTGGTTTTTCATTTGTTAGCATACTCTGATTTTAACTTTGATTTTTTTGGTCTTTTTTCAATAACAAGTTTTAAAGGAACTTCTTTTTCTTCATTATTAAATGACGATTTTTTTCACATTGGTGATTCTTGCACCTTTTCTTGTTCCTCGTGCTTTTCTTCTCTTTTACGAGGTTTATTTTCTTTTGCTTTCTCTAAATTTTCATCAATAAGTTGCTCTTTTTCATTTTCAGCTAATAATGGATCATCTGAATCTGGTAATATTTCAATTTCACCACCCGTTACTCCTTTTAAAGTATCAACAAAATGTTTTAAAACTTTTTTATTAGGTGTTGCAAATGTTATTCCATTACCAAAACTATCATTTTGTAATGATACATAGTTTAATTTAGAATCACTTTTAGAATACTGAACTAATATTTTTTGTAATGAATATGAATCAAATGGTAAATATCTTATTTGAGTATTATTCTCATTATCTAAAACCTCAATAGTAAATGTTCTTTTTGAAGTTATAAAAACAATACCAATCATATCTTCTTCGTATCTTTTAAAACTTGCTCAAAGAGCTGATAATACGTTTTCATCTTCGTCAAAGTATGTTTCCATATTACTTCATACTTTTTCATTAATGTTTTTATAAGTCGGAGCTCAACTATAGCCATTTTTTTCTAAGTCTACTTTGATATCATTTATTGATTTCATATTTCTCCTTCTATTTATTGTATTTACCAGTAAATTTATTGTAAATATCTACTAACTTTTTTTCATAAATGTTATGTGTTTTAGGAATATAGTATTTCTTGTTTTTAATCAAATCTGGCATATATTGTTGTTCAACATAATCATTTGGATAATCATGTGCATATTTATAATTATAAGTATGATTAAGTTTTGCTGATGAATCATAATGATTATCTCTTAAATATGATGGAATTGGAGGAATGTTGCTTTTTCTAACATCTGCAATAGCATTATCAATTGCCATTATACTTGAATTTGACTTTTCACTTAGTGCCATTTCAATTATCACAAGACCTAATATGATTCTTCCTTCAGGCATTCCTACTTGTCTAAAAGCATTACAAGCATTAACAACTCTAACTGGAATACTTGGATTCGCAAGACCAATATCTTCATAAGCTATAATTATCATTCTTCTCATTAAAGTTTCATAATCACCAATTTCAAATAATCTAGCAAAATAATGTAATGAAGCATTCACATCACTACCCCTAATTGATTTTTGAAGTGCTGATTTTAAATCATGAAATTCATCACCATAACTTGAACCTTTTGCTGAATTAATAAATGATAATTGGTCTATAAAATCTTTATCTATCACTTTATCATTATAAAGTTCTTGTATTATTTCAATCATATTAATTGCAAATCTCAAATCTCCATTTGATCTTGATGAAATAGCTCTTAGACCATCTTCTTTTATGACTGTTTTATTATCAATTTTTAATAATATTTTATTTAATCCATTGAACATTTCATCTTCTGTGATTTCTTTTAATTGTAGTATAGTACTTCTACTTCTGACGGCTGGATTAATAACAAAATACGGGTTTTCTGTCGTTGTTATAAAAACAACAAGTTTTTTTGATTCAATGTATTCTAATAAAAAGTCTTGAATACTTTTATTCATTCTATGAAACTCATCGATAATTAATACAAATTCATTGTCATTGATATTTTTTACGATACTTTGTAGTTTTTCCTTTTTATCATTTGAGGCATTAAAAAAATCATAGTCTATTTTTAAATCATTAGCTAAAGATATTGCTAATGAAGTTTTCCCAATTCCTGGAGGACCATAAAATATTAAATTTGTTAAAAACCTTTTTTCAATCATTCTTGAAACCAAACCATTTTCTTTATTGATTAAATGACTTTGACCAACAACATCATTTACTGTTTTAGGTCTTAAAATGTAACTTAATGGTTGTTTCATCTTTTCTCCTTATTTACTATGAATTAGCAGCATCATATAAATTTTTAAATCTTCCTTCAATTGATATTAATTCTTTATAAGTTCCTTCTTGGACAATACCTTTACCTGATTCTAATACATAAATTTTGTCAACATTTTTAATTGTTGTTAATCTATGAGCTATTATAATAGTAGTTTTACCCTTCATTAAGTTATCTAACTGTGATTGAATTTCTTTTTCAACAATATTATCCAACGCACTAGTAGCTTCATCAAGAACTAGTAATTCAGGGTTCCTTAAAAGCATTCTTGCAATTACTAATCTTTGTTTTTGACCACCACTTAATAATAAACCCCTTTCACCTAGAACTGTATTATAAGTATCGGGCCAACTCATTATAATGTTATGAACTTGTGCTTTTTTACAAGCTTCATGTACCTCTTCATCGGTAGCATTGAAAAAACCATACCTAACATTATCATAAACTGTTCCATAAAGTATTTGAGGTTCTTGTTCAACATAACCAACATGACTTAAATAACTTCTTAGGTTAAAATCCTTTAAGTTAATGTCGTTTATTAAAACGCATCCATCTGTTGGGTCATAAAACCTTAGTAATAGTTTTGAGATTGTTGATTTTCCACTGCCTGTTTCACCAACAAAAGCATAACTTTTACCCTTTTCAAATGTTAAATTTAGGATTGGAACAACATTTATTTCTGGTTTTTCCGGATAATTAAACTTTACATTACGAAATTCAATTTTATTAATTTCTTGATCAAATAGTAAACCATTATCTTCATTATCAGATAATATAGGATCTTTAAACACTACTTCATATATTTTAGTTGAAGAAGCAGAAGCTCTTGATAATCCAGGAATAATTGCAGAAATTTGTCATAGTGGTCTTGTTAAACCAGTCATTGCTGTTGAAATTGGAATTATAATTGTAATAAACTTATTTACGTCTCCATTATCACCATATATTAACACTGCCGATGCTATTATTAATAGATTGATTAATACATCTGATGCAACTAGAATCGCAAGTAATGTTCCATCTATTCTTGAGATCGGTTTAAAAACTTTAATATAAGGATCATGTATATTTTTGATTCTTTTTTCTTCATATTTTCTTGTTGCTGATGATTTTACAAGTTTTATAGCATTAATTCTATCAATAACGTCACCATTAATATCAGATATAACTTCTCTAACAACTGTTACTTTTTTTTGATATCGTGCAGATATAATTATAATAATAACAGCAAGTAGATATACACTAACAGATGAAATTAAAGCTAAATATACATCTATTAAAAACAATGTAGCAGTACCAAAAACTAATACTAAAGGCGCTTGTATAATTCAAGAAACTAAACCGGAGATCTCATTACCTATTATATTAGTATCTCCGACTAATTTAGTCATAAGTTTGCCAGTTTTTTTGTCTGAATAATATGAAATATCATACTCCAATAATCTTTTAATTGTTAATTTTCTCAATTCGACTTCAATAGTTACTGATAATACTATTGAACAAGAATTTCTTATAAATGTACATAGATATAAAAAAACTAAATCACCAACAGTTATTGATAATCACCAATACCATCTTAAACCATAATCTTTTCCAGCGTTATTATCATAATCAAATTGTGCTTGGTTTAATGTAATATTAACAAGCAATGAGTTTAAACTTACTAATATTGAACTAAGTAAAGCAACAAAAATTACAGTGAAAAATAGAAATTTATGCTTAAAACCATACGTAAGTACTATTTTGAAGAATCTAAGTTTGTTCTTCTTTTTCATAAATTCATACAGTTTATCATCAGCTGTTTTTTTAGGTTTTTTAGGATTATTTGACCCAACTCTTGTTGAGTTATTATAACCTATATAATCAACATTTCTACTAGCATCCATAAATACCTCTTAATAAAAGTATATATCAAGAAAATGAAAATTGAATATTAAAGATAAAAGACAAACCACTAATAAAAATAATAAACTAATATAAATATGGATTATTAGATTTTATATATATTCTTGTATAACAAATCAATTTAATAAATTCTAATTCTATTAATGTAAATTTAATTTTCTATAGGTTTAATTTTTATTTAGAACAATATTTATTTTGATAAATAACGAATATTTTTTTTCTAATTTATATATTTATTGTTTATATTTACATAAAAATATATTGAGTAAAATAATTTGTTATTCATTTCATATTAAATAAATCTTATTTTTTATAATTTTAGATACACTTTATTTTAACTAATCAATTTGTAAAAATTAACCAGATCTTATTACTATCTTATATATTAAATTTTTTTGAAAAATATATACAATAAGTAAACACTTATTAAAAAAACTAAATATAAAACTAATATCTGTTTTCTTTAGTGTTATATTATTTTTCTAATTTCTTATTTTAATATAAAGTACTTTATATTTTAAATTTAGTTTATAAAAATATTAACTAACGATTTGTTTGATAAACACGATAAATTATTATTTATATCAACTTATATTAATTTCCTATAAAACTAGTGCTTTTTTAATTTAAAATATATCTTCTCATTCAATTTTTTAGATATGATAATTAAAACTTATTCATCTTTAGCGTGTTAGTTTTTAAAATTAATTAAGGACATTATTTTAAAAAATAATTAAATTTATAAAAACTTTTTAAACTAGTTAAATTGACTTTAAAAAGTTAATCTATATCACTATATTCATATTTAGAAATGAGAGGTAGAAATAATGAAAAAATTATTAAGTTTATTAGCTACAATATCTATAATAACAACTTCATCATCGGTAATAGCATGTGGGGGAATACCAGAAGTTGAAGAAAAGAATAATGAAAAAATAGATTTAAGTAGCATTAACAACAATTTAGGCGAAATTAAAGGAAGTACAAATTTACCTACGTTACAGTTATTAGTACTTTCAATTAATGAAATAAATGAAAACTTAGAATTAAGTGAAGATGATGTTAGAATTGATGGAAGTCAAACAATAACATCCACAAAGTTGGTAGCACTTGAAAATTCACTGAATTTTAAAGGAGAAGTTATAATTACTTACAATTATGAAAAAGTAGAAAAAAGAGATTTATCTACTTTAAATGGTAATTTGGATATTTTATATGGTAAAGACTCAAAACCGTCTGAAACTGAAATTATTAATAAATTTTTATTAATAAATAATAAAGAAGGAATTAAGTCAACTGATATAAGATTAAAACAAAACTCACTTAATGAAGATTTAACAGAAGCAACTATTGAAGCAAACGAAAATAGTGATTTATTTGTAGGTTCTATAGATTTAACTTTTAAATACAGTGTAGCAACTGAAGTTGATCTTAAACTTGTTAATGATTTAATAAATGGCGAAGGAGATTATGCTTCAATGAGTCCTGCCGTTTTTAAAAAAGGAATTACAGCAAATCCTGATGAAATAAATAATAAGGAAAGCATGTTTAATAACATAAAAACTTTTACAGAAAAATTACTTAATTTAGCTAAATTACTTGGTATTAACATATCATTCGATCAACTAAATGAAATGGTTGATATTAATTATTATAGCGACGATAATGGTACTATTTTACATGAAGGAAATCAAAAAATTAAACTTATAAGGATTACAGTTAAAAAAGGTTATGAATTGAATATTGATGGTTATTATGTAAAAGGTGTGATAAATGCAAAAGTTTATGAGAAAATTGATATAACTAAAATAATTACAGATACAGATTTAGGAACATTAAAAGTAACATCAACTTCTCATCAGCTTTATGCACTGAGAGCAGTAAATGAATATTTAACAAATAAATACAAAGACATTATGGATGAAAACAATATTACATCTGATTGTTGAGAAACTATTAATAATAAAAGTTTTAAGTACGATGATGATTCAAAGTTATCAGCAACAGTTACATTACCAAAAGAGGATACATTTAATAATATTTTTTATAATAGTATTACTTTAAAATTTAAAATAGAAAAAAAATAATTATTAAAATTATATAATTCTACACTATAAATAGTGTAGTTTTTTTTATAAACTATTTATTAATAAATAATTAGTAAAGATAAGAAAATTTTAATTGATCCTCTACTATTTGTAAATAATTAATAAATATGTTTAAAGAACTTAAAAATAAATTATTAATAATTTACAAATAAGTTTAATGCATGACTAAAAATATTAATATATTAATGTTATAGAAATTTTTACTAATTAAAATTAACAATACTAATTTCATTATTACTTATTTTTGTCATACTAATAAATTAATACGGTAATCTAGTTTCACAATTATTTCAATAATACTAATTAGTATCTAATTACTCCATTTTATGGATAATTAAAAAGTAATAATTTGTAAACTTATGATTGAACACGGTGTGTTCAATAAAATCTAAAATTGGTTAAAATTGTGTGAACAATAATTTATATAAAATAAAAAACACAAACTAATGTCTGTGTTATATCAAATATTTGTAAAAATACTTATATTTAAGTTTTTTTTATTTAATGTGATTTAGCAGTAACTTTATCAGTACTTGTAGTGCTAATTGGTAATTCTTTTTCTAACTCTTTTAATTTTTCATTAAAGATAGCTTCATAAACTTCTGAGTACTTTTTAACTAAAATAATTTCTAGGTCTTTTTTAACTTCTTCAGGAATATCTTCAATATCTTTTTTATTTTTAAAAGGTATTATAATTTTTTTCAATCCACTTCTATGAGCTGAAATTGATTTTTCACGCAATCCACCAATTGGGAATACCAAACCTCTCAGTGTAATCTCTCCAGTCATACCCAAATCTTTAGGAACTGGTTTGTTTGTTAGTGCTGATATAATAGCTGTTGTTAATGTTATACCTGCACTTGGTCCATCTTTTGGAACAGCACCTTCTGGTACATGTAAGTGAACATCATTTTCAGAAAACACTTCTTTTGGAATATTAAATGCTTTATAATTTGATTTAACATAATCATATGCGATTGTTGCCGATTCTTTCATAACATCACCAAGTTTACCTGTTAGGATTAATCCACCTTTACCTGGAAAATGGTTTACTTCGATTGGTAATATATCTCCACCAAATTGCGTATATGCAAGTCCGGTAACAACACCAATTTGAGATTCATTATCCTTCTCAGTGTGCTCAAATATTCTTTTTTTCAAAAGTTCATTTACTACTTTTGGAGTTACAACAAGTTTATCTAACTCTTTATTTAACATTTTAACAACAAACTTTCTTGCAATTGAAGCTATTCATCTTTCAAGCTGTCTTACACCAGCTTCTCTTGTATAATGTTTAATAATTTCACTTATTCCATCTTCTTGGAATTTTACTTGATCTGAATTTAATGCATGATCTTTAAGTACCTTAGGTACTAAATATTCATGAGCGATTTTCATTTTTTCAATTTCAGTATAACTAGAAAGTTCAATAATTTCCATTCTATCATACAAAGCTTCAGGAATATTTTCTGGATAATTGGCAGTAGCAATAAATACTACATCACTTAAATCATATTCTTCTTCCAAGTAATGGTCAGAGAATTTAGAGTTTTGTTCAGGATCTAAAACCTCTAGCATTGCTGATGCAGGATCTCCTCTATAGTCACTTGCCATTTTATCTACTTCATCAAGTAAGAAAACAGGGTTTTTTACTCCGGCTCTTTTCATACCTTGAATTATTCGACCGGGCATTGCTCCTATATAAGTTTTTCTGTGTCCTCTTATTTCAGATTCATCTTTGATACCACCTAAGGCAACTTTAACAAATTCTCTACCCATTGCTTCAGCAATTGATTTTGCTAAACTTGTTTTACCAACCCCTGGAGGACCTACTAATGTAATTATTTGTCCTTTTACTGAGTTAGTATTTTGTTTAACAGCAAGATACTCAATGATTCTCTCTTTGACTTTGTCTAAACCATAATGATATTTATCAAGAACTTCTTTTGCATATTTTAAATCTGTTTTTTCCTTAGTTTTTTGTCATCAAGGAGTTTGCATCATTCAATCAATATAAGTTCTTATAATATTAGCTTCAGATGAAGCTGCTGGTAATCCTTCATATCTTTCAATTTCTTGACTTACTCTTTTTTTAATATTATCTGGAAATGGTTCTGTCTCAAGACGGTTTCGATATTTTTTCATATCGTCGCCTTCTCCATCCATGTCACCAAGTTCTTCTTTAATAGCTTTAAGTTTTTCTCTTAAATAAAACTCTCTTTGTTGTTCATCAACTCTTGATTTTATTTTTTTGCTGATTGATGACTCGATATCAGCTGATTGTCTTTTTTCATCTAAGAAATCATTAATAATTTCAATTCTTTTAACAGGATCTAATTCCTCTAAAATTGCTTGCTTTTTATTTATTGGCATAAATGTCATTAAATGTGCAGCACTATCAACAATATAGTTGGGATCAACATCACCTTTTGTTGAAGCTATTTTTAAAACTTCTTCTATTTCTGAAGGGAACTCCTCTTGTGAATTTATCATAGCTTTAATATATTTTGTTATTTTTTTCAAAGCATCTTTATCTTCTGATTTAAGAGGTTCTTTAATAACATAATCAGATGTATAGAAGTTATCTAATTCAATATTCATTAATTCAACCCTAGATATAGACTTGATATTAACGGTTAGAGTACCATCCTTTCATTCTTTTTTAATCTTAACATTAGCAATAATACCAAATGTATACAAATCTTTTATAAGTGGATCATCTTCTAAAGGTTTTTTTTGAGAAACTATTAGTATTTGTCCATCATACTTTTCAACCGCCTCTTTAACAGCGAGAGTTGTTTTGTCTCGACCAATTTCAAGTATCTGCTCAAAAGTTGGGTAAACATAACTACCCCTTGTTACTAACATAGGTAATCTTTGATTTGACATATTTCTTCCTCCTTTTGGTCAAAAATATAATAACATAATTTTTAGCACTTGCAACCATTAAGTGCTAAAAAAGTAAAAAAAAACACATTTTTTATGTGCATTATCCATTATTTTGGAATAAGAAATCTATTATCTTTTCTTTAATTATTTCTTCTTTGATATGGTCAGTTGGCAATAAATTATTCTTAATGTAATCTACTTCAACTCCAAATGATTTTGCTAACTTCTCATATTTTGAACTAATTTCATCTTCTGAAACGTCGAACTTTTCAGTATTTCTTACTTTATCAGTTATTAAATAGCTTTCAAGTCTTTTAATAGCATCATTTCTAAGTTCTTCACGAATACTTTTATCAGTTAAACCAGTTTTCTTTTTATAATCTTTCATTGTCAACTTTTGACCTTGTACTTTTGCTTCAAATTCCTTATACAAATTGTCAACTTCTTTATCGATTACAGTTTTTGGTATTTCAATAACTGAGTTTTTTGATATTAGTTCAATAACTTTATTAACAAAAACAGTTTTGAATTGTGTATCTTTTTGCTCTTTTATTTGATTTTTAACATAACTTTCTAAATCTTTAAATGTATTAATATCTGGAATATTTAGGTCTTTTGCTAATTCATCATCTTTATTTGGTAATATTTTTTCTTTGATTGACTTAATATTAAGCTTAAATTCAGCTTCTTTTTCTGATAACTCAGGTGTGTAATCTTTAGGGAAAGTTACTTTAATAGTTGATTCTCCTAATTTTTTCCCAATCATTTGATCCTCAAAACCCGGAACCATTTTTCCACTTCCAATGTCAAGTTTAAAATCAAGTCCTTTTCCACCAGGGAAAGCAACACCATCTATAAAGCCTTCAAAGTCAAATGTAACCACATCCCCTTTTGCAACTTTAGAATCTACATCTTTATCTTTTTCCATAGCGAACTTTTCTCTATATTGATTAATTGCTTTTTCAATTTCATCTTTTGTTACTTTAACTTCTTCTTTTTTAAGAGAATCATCTTTAATACCTTTATAATCCTTAATATTTATTTCAGGTTTTAAATCAAAAATAAAATCAATTTCACAATAATCTTCATTAATTTTTTTTGGAGTCGGTACTGGTGAATTAAAAGGTTTTATTTCAGAATCTTGTTCTAAAGCAAACTTTCAAGCACTATCTATTATTGATTGTAAAGCTGCATTTAAATACTTAACAGGTGTAATATACTTTTCAAGTTTTTCTTTTGGTGCTTTCCCTTTTCTAAAACCAGGTATTTCAACTGATGATGCAACTTTATTTTTACCTTTTTTAACAGCATCTTTTCATTTTTGACCTTCAACTACAACAGTTCAATAACCAAGACCTTTTTCTATTTCTTTTTTTGCAGTAAATTTCATTTTTTATCTCCTCTATTATAGACTTTTTTAATTATATCAAATAATTATTCATAATTTATTGTTTTAACTTCTATCTTATCTTTAATTCTCACAACTAATTCATCTAAGTTAAACAGTTTAGACTTTAACATTTCATATTCAAATGAATTATATACTTCTTTTACAATAGTTTTAAATTCTCCTACAATAAATGGTAATATTTCATCAACACTTTCCAAATATAAAGTTATTAAATTATAATTAATATTAAGTTTAAATGTAGGATATATTTCTACAGCTAAATTAACAACTTCTAAATAATATGAAACTTCATTTACAAAATATATAAGTTTAGTTATTAAATTTGCATGGAACGCCTCAACAATTAATTTTGGATTAATTTCTGTATCTATTAAGTCAACATAACTTTTACTCACATCTTTAACTATGTTTTTTTTATTGCTTAAAATATCTTTTTTAAGCATTGAAAACTCATATCTAATTAATTTTTCAATAGATTTATTTTTTATAGAATTTTCTAATATGTTACTTACATAATTGAAAGACCCATTAGTACTAATTAATGAATGTCATTTTTTCTCTATACAACATCAACAATCATAACTATCGTTATTATCACATTCACAATTATTTATTGCACATATACAGTTTTTCACTATATTAACATCACATTTGCAACAATTCATATATGTTAACCTCCATAAGAAATTAATTTCTTCAAGTTTTCTTCATCAAATAACACATTATTTTCTTTCAATATATCAATTAATTTAATTATATTTTCTTCCTTAAAATTGCTCATATTAATTCTAAATTTCTTAGCAAGCTTTACAAATTTTTCATTGAATAAAATATTATCAAAATGTTTAAACGGAAACATAGTAAATAAAATATCTACTTCTTTATAATTTGCTACTCAATTTTCACCTTTTAATAAAACTTCATTATCACACTCTGAATTAATTATTTTAAATAAGTTTTGCATTTTGTTCTTTATTTTTAAAAATGCAGTTTCAATTGTAAGATCTGGCTTTAAACTTTTTAGATGTACTAATTCTTCATATTCCTCAATAATATTGATAGGTAATTCAAGTTTTAATATTGAAGGAATTATTTCGTTAGTGATAATATTCATTAATAAATGTCTTGATTTGTAAATAAATAGAAAATAATACTTATAAAAAAAATACTCAGGTGATGAAGTTGAATTACATAATGATTTTAATCTAATATGTAATTTTTTCATATATACTTTAAACCAAATATTCTCAATAATGCTATTATAATTTTTTGTTTTTTTATATACTTTATTAGCAACTAAGTATCCAAAGTTTTTATGTATTTTATTATACAGGTATAAATAACGTGAATTACAAAAACCCAAATTAAAGCATTCCTTAATATTAAGAATTTTAATATCATAATACTTATTTTGTGTTAAATCTCACAGCTTTTCAAATCGACCTTTATTGCTGATTCACCATACCTTTTGTTTATTTTTCTTATAAACGAAATCTTCATCTATATACTGATAGTATTTTATTTTATTATTTGATTTTTTTATTATTAACACTATAAACATAATTAAAAATATAACCAATAATAGAGAACCAAAAGCATAAATATATAACCACATATTAAATAAAAAAAATGATCCTATGAATTAATTTCAACAGTTTCATTTTTTGTATCATTTTCTTTTGTATTCTTCATTGGTTTTTCTTTTTTTACTCTTGAATCTAATTGATTATTTAATTTAAATCTTTTTTCGATTTTTTTCTCAAACTTAAGTCTTTTTTTCAATAATTTAGGCTGTTTATTAATATTTAGATTTAGTCATACAGTTAAATTAGACATTTTAAACTTTTTAGCCATTTTTCTTCAAAATATAAAATATTTATTATTAGCACTTGAGTATTCAGCAATTTCAAAAGATCTTCCACAAATTACAAAATGTGTTAGTTCATCAAAATCTATTGATGGTGTTTTATCGGTTGGAACAAAAACTTTTTTTGAGTTATTTTCATTATCGTTAGGTACTTTTCCGCCTACACTTCTAGTTGATCCATATAATTCTTTTCATAACTTTTCTTTTTCAGCTTGTTCTTTTTCATAATTTCTATCAACTTTAGCAGTAGAAACTTGTTTTTCTTCGGTCTGGTTATGATTTATTACTATATTAGGTTGTGATTTCTTAATTTCTTTTTTTATAGTATCTTTTTTCTTAATTTGAATTTCTTTTTCTGATTTAGATTCTATTAGATTATTATTTTTTTTGACTTTATCTGACTTAACTTCTTTATTTTCCGCCTGTTTTTTTGCTCTTAATTCTTTTTCTTTTTCATATTGTTCTTTTTTAAGTTTTTCTTCTGCAGCCTTTTTCTCTCTTAATTTATATTCATTTTGCTCACGTATTTGAGCTTCTCTAAGCATTTTTTCGATTTTTGATTCTTCGTTTTTTGGTTTTAATGGTTTAATTTTTTTTGGTTTCTCTTCTGGAACTTGTTCAATTTCAATAACTTTGGAAGTATCAACAGTAAGATTTTCAACAATGGTTTCAGGATCAGTTTTAATTAAAATTTCTTCAATTCTTTTAATGTTTTCTCTTTTTTCAGATAACTCTAATCACCTAATTTGTTGTAGATGTTTACTTCTTGGGTCTTGTTGAATATTTCTGTTAAATTCTTGATGATATATTTCTTCTTCTTGATTAAATAAATATGAAATATATGAAATTAATTGCTTTCTAACAGCTAAGTCATAAGACTCATATTCTTGTGCAAAAATTAGAATTGTTTTTGTGGTCAACCTTTTTTCAATTAATCCTTTTATTCTTAACTTTGTTTTATCAGAAATTAAATTAAATTTAGAATCATTAAACTTACTTAAATTTCTGTTTTTTGATGTCTTTTTCACCATATAAACCTCCATCTACTAATATAAATCATTACAATACATATATTTTAACATTTGATAAACTTATATAAGTTGTACTTTTATAAAAATAAGCAAGTTATAAAAAAACTTGCCTATTAAAGTTATTTGATATTCTTAGTAAACTTTTTACTAATTTTATCAATTCTATCTTTTCTTTTTTGATCTTCTAATTGTTGAATCTCTAAGGCTTTTTCTTCAATTGTTTTATATTTATCAGTTTTTCTTGCTAATTTTAATGATTCGTCAAATAATTCATCGTCATGAACTCTTGTGAAGTACGCCTTCATTTTAAGCTCAGTTTTTTTGATCATTTCTTGTTCATATCTAATTTGAGCATCAATACTTGAAATTTCAGCTCTATTTTTAGCATCTCTTTCAAGTCTTCTTTCTCTTTCAAGTCTAAGAACCGTGGCTATTCTTTTCTCCTCGGTTCTCTTCATTTGACGTTCTTTCATTAACTCAATAAGACGTTGTCTTTCTTGAAGCCTTCTCATTCTTTCAGCTTTTTGAATTGCTTTAAGATTAATTTCTTCACGTTGTTTGATTCTTCTCAACTCACGTGCTTCTGCAATTTTTCTTGATCTTGCAACAATGTAGCTGTTTGCTCTTTCAATTTTTAATAAATTGATTCTGTGACGTCTTTCATTTCTTAGCTCTCTTAGGAACTCAATTTTTTCAGTCATTTCATCAATTGTTTTATTTTCATTTCGATGTTCTTCCAAAAGTTCTTTCATTGAAGGTCTTTTTAAAACATCAAACTTCATTTGATAATTACCTATTGGTTTTATTTCATGATATGGTTTTTTAATTTCTTGAGATTCAACTTCTGTTCTCTTTTTACTTGCATCAAATATTTCAGATCTTAATTCATTTTTACTAATTTCAAAACCTTCTTTTGAAACTATATTTTTTTTCAAAGGATTTATAATTTCATCTTTTGAATTATATTTAAAAGGTTCAAAATCATCTTCTTTTACACTTAATTTTTGTTTATCATAAAAACCGTCACCTATATTTCTTTGAAAAAAATCAAGTCCAAGTTCAAGAGCGGCCACTGTATTTTCTTCACTTTGAACTAGATTTTCATCATAGTCAATCTTATTAACAGCGTTAAATTCAGCTCTACTCATTTGTTCATTAGCTATAAAATCTTGATTATTTTCAATTTCTTCGGTATAAGAATTAGAGGAAGTGTTATTGCCTTTAACAAAATCTTCAAGATTTGGGTCAGGAACAGCATCGGCAGTCATAATTTGAGTTTCTTGATCAAAGTCAAAATCATTAAGGTCTTTTTCTATACTTTGATTAACTATTTGATTATTTTCATTTCTATCCGCTAAATACCCACTTTTCAAGAAACTTTCTGGTTCAAGTGTATCATCTGCACCAGTATCTAAGTCATTAAGAATATTCTCAATTTCATGAATATTTTTACCTGTTTTAGGTGTTGCAGTAAAGTTAAACTGCTCAACTTTTGATTGATTTTGATAACCAGCCCTACTTAAAATATCTTCTCTCGTATTTCTATTAATAGTTTTATTTCCACCAGATAATCGATTTAATAAGTCTTGTCTCTTTTGATTGGGAGACATTGAGACGGGTTTAACATCTAAACGTTCTTTTCATCCATCAATTTTACTTCCCGAACCACCTGAACTTTTCTTACTAGTGTTAATATAACCTTCTCAAAAAAACTTGAAAATTCTATTAAATTCTGACTCTCATAAATCTATAAGATTAACTCTTCTTGGGTCATCTTTAGGTAAAGAGTCAATTCTTTCGTATGAAGATATTAGTTTTTTGTAACTCTCGTCAGATTGTAAATTGTATTTATTAATTAATGCAAGAGCTTTTTGACCAAAAGTTTGGTACACATATTCAAATTCTTTATTTTTTTGATCATTTCTTTTTGAATCATTAGATTTTCTCTCTGAATTATTAGACGCCATAGCTACCCCCTAAAATCAATTTAAATTGATTATACACTATTTATTCCTATTTTTAAAGTACTAAGGCACTTATTATACACTAATTATGCATACATAATATTATAAATAAAAAAACAAAATAAAATTTACATTAACGCACAACCTAATAAAGTTGATTCATCTAATTTATTTGCAAATTCAAATTTTGTTTTATAACTTATATCTTTCGTCACATCAATAACTTTTTGAAATATATTTTCAAATCAATCTTTATTGTGTAATGCAACACTGCCACCAATAACTATTATTTCTGGGTTAAAAAAATATATTGCAGTAGAAAAAAACTCAATGTATTTTTCTTCTATAAATCCAAAGTATGCATTAATAATAGGGTTTTTTTTAGAATAATATAACTCAAATGCATGTTTAGTATCTTTTATATCTAGACCTTCATTTAATAAATTTTTAAGTATATTTCTTCCACTAGCAATAAATTCTATACCAGATTTTGTTGGATTTATAGCACTTATATCCGGGATAGAATTAGCAACTTCTAAGGCATTTCCTGTAAAACCTTCTAAAATCTTCCCATTACAAACATAACCAGCACCAATTCCAGTTGAAATGGTAAAGTATAATAATGAATGTATATTATCTCTAATCAAGAATTGACCAAGCGCTGCAATATTAGCATCATTATTTAACTTTACATTATCAGTATTGTAAGCTTTTTGAAACTTTTCTTTTAATGGAATTCCATTCCAACCTGGTAAGTTATTAGAGTTAATAATTATACCTGTTTTGGGATCATAAGGACCAGGACAACAAATCCCAATGAAATCAATATCATAACTTCATTTATTTGTTAATTCAATAATTTCTTTAAAATTTTTTTCAAAATCATTAGGTTCTGAAGTAATAGAATCTTTAACAACAATGTTTTTTCCATCAATTATAGCAATTCTTATGTTAGTTCCACCAATATCTACTGCTAGTTTCATTATAATCCTTCTTTCTTTATAGAAATAATAGTTAAAGTATTAAAGTTGCTAACGTATTGTTTTTTAAAATTTCAAAATACTTGGGTAATATTAAAACCATTATCTTCTAGGTATTTAATAATTTCATAGCGACAATATCAATTCAATTCCATATTCTGAACTTCTTCAATATTGTCATTTCTATAATATTTTATAATATTTAGAGTTTTTTGTTCTATAAAGTTAATACTTTTAGAAATATTTTCCACCTTAATAATATCGTCATTAATATGATATTCGTTAGTATTAATTATTCCTTCTTTATAATAAATTGGATAAATTAAATCTATAATTAATTTTCCACCTAATTTTAATATACTGTTAATTTTTATAAAAAGTTTATTTATTAACGACTTATTTATTAAATTAATAAATCCATTTGGAGCAATAATATGATTAAATTTATCATTTGTAGTTAAATCAAATATATTATTATTAATATAATTTCCTTTTAAATTATTAATGGAAATATTATTTTCATAAAGCGATTGCATATCCTTTGATAAATCAATACCAACAATGTCAACATTATATTTTATTAGCGGAATTGATAGTCTACCATTACCACAACCTAATTCTAATATTTTTCCTTCTAATGGAATTAATTCTTTTTTATAAAATTCTATATCACCATCAATTGAAGTTCCTGGCGGTTTTGTAAAATCATAAACTAGACTACTTAAACTTAAATAAAGATTTTTCATTAATCCTTCATTATATAAATATCTTCAAGTTGTCTATAAAGATCATCAATTGCAAAACCATAACCTACAATGTATTTATCTGGAACAACAAATAATGATTCATAATCATAATTAAACTTATTTTTTGTATCCGACTTTGAAGCTAATACAACTAACTCTAATGACTTTGGATTTAACGATTTAATGTACTCATAAACTGAGTTCATTGTTTTACCAGTGTCAATAATATCTTCAATAATTAATACATCTTCGTTTTCAACAATTGGTTTTACTAGTTTTTTATGATAATTTAAATCATCAGTTGATTTAATACCATCATAACTTGAAACGGTTATTGTATCCATTTTAATTGGAAAATTTAGTTTTTTTAATAAATCTGTGAAAAAGAATATTGCTCCATTTAAGATTGCGATTACCGTTAAAGTTTTTCCACTATACTTTTTATTTAATTTATCTGCGTACTCACTTATTTTCTTATGTATTTCTTCTTTAGAAATTAGTAACTCAAACTTATTGTTATCTATCATATTTACCTCTTAAACAAATTAATTATAAATTAAAAAAACATTTATACATTAATTAATTAAAATCTATGTATGAACGTTTAATTAATTTTTATTTATTCTTAATAAATTTATATAATTCAACCATTTCTTTTGCTAATAAAATAACAGTTTCTGTTGTTAATAATTGATCTTCTGCGTGCATAAATAAAACTGGAATTTGAATCTTCTTTCCCGATGCTTCTGCAGAAATTACATCTAAATGACTATGACCTGCAATGCCCATTGATTTTTCAGACAAATCTAATTCTACTTTCGCTTCTTCAAATTTACCTTCCCTAGCTAACCTTATTGCATTAATAGCTCTTCCTTTTGCTTCACCTGCATTTGCAATTATTGTAAAAGAAATTTCTTCAAAGTTTAATATTTCCATAACTACTCCTCCATATAATTTAAATAAAATTGCTATAATATTATTGAAAGTTGGTTATAACTATGCACATATCTGATTTAGCTTATTTTAGTTTTATACCTATAATTATTTGTTTAATTATTTATATAATATTTGAGTCAATGGAAAAAATTTGGCATCATTATTTCGCATTCAAATTAAAAATGTATGTAATCGGTATAATAGTATGTACAATAATAGTTATAGCAATTGTTATTACCTCATTATTTGTTTCAATTTAGAAAAACTGTCAAAAGACAGTTTTTCTAAATTTTATACACTTTTTTGTTTTTTGTTTTTAATTTTTTGTTCTAGAATAATATACTTTTTATCTCTATTTTCTTTATAAATTATTGATTTTTCTAAAACTTTTTCTCTTTTAATTTTTGCTGCTTCAATTTGATTTTGTTTTCGTTCTTCAAGTTTTTGTTTATTTACCATTCTTTTTGCCCAAAACTCATTTGAAGATTCTGCATTTAATAAAATATACTCAGCTTTGTTTTGCATATTTTCATATTTTGTATCTGTATCAATTTTAAATCTGTATAATTTATCACCATAATAACGTTTTTCTTCTTCATATTTTGCAGGGTCATTTAGTTTTAATTTTTTAAAATATAGTATGTTATCTAACATAACAAATGGTAGATATGCAGTAATAGTTACTCCAAAACAGATCATTGCTGGAATAATTGCCCTAGCATCTAGAGAAGTTATTACTGCTGTTAAGAATCACGGTGCTGTTCACGGTGCTAATACATATGAATACTTAACAAAGCCAAAGACAGCTGGTGAGAATAGATAACCAATTATTAGATTTAACACAGGAGTGAAAATAAATGGCACAACATAAACAACATTTAAAACCATTGGATATCCAAATATAACTGGTTCATTAATTTGGAATATACCTGCCGGTGTTGAATATTTTGCTATTTCTTTTAATTCTCTTCTTTTTGATAAACAAAATGTCATTATTAATAATCCTAATGTGGCACCACTACCACCTACATATGCATAACCATCAAAGAATGGTTTTGCAAATACACCCATAGAACCACTTGCAGCGGCTGCTTCATATCCTAATGAACTAACTAATGCACTATTAATTCCCAAGACCATTAAGAATATTGGTTCAAATATTCCACCCATTACGTTTGATCCATGAACACCAAAGAATCAGAAGAACCCAACTAATATCATGAATGCTATACCTAATCCTAATCCACCATTACCAGTTGCAAAACCAATAAATCATGATGTTATGAATTGATAAATTGCAGCACTTGCACCAAACTGTGTTGGTCCTAAATTTGTGCCAATATATGAACCAGTAATAACATCAATTGATCCATTACTTAATCCAAAATGTAAGATATTATTTTTGGCAATATCATAAAAGTTACCTAAATCCACTAACGAAGTAGAAGAATCACCAAATTTTGTTGTCATAACTAATGTTGCGACATAAGATTGAACCATTGAATCTTGACCTTCGTATCATTGTGCGAAGTTTTCTCTATTAAGGTTTGTAACTAATGAATCAATTCAGCTTTGATTTGTAGCATAATCAATTCCTAAATGTTTAGCAATACCCTCGCCTCCCAAAGACTTAATTGCATTAAATAGACTATCTATTTCAGTTACATCTTTTAATCCAGCAACTTGATTATTACCTGTAACATTTCAATTAAATACTACAATAGCAAGTGTTAAAATAATTATATTCAATCCACTAACTGCCATAAGTGTTAATGTAACTGGTAAAAATACGGCAAATGATTTACCAACGGCAGGAGGTACACTATCTGGTAGTTTTATTTTTAAGGCTCTTAATGAAGATAACCATAAAAATAGTTCTGTTGCCATAATACCGAATATAATGGCACCAATAAGACCTTTAGCATCCATAAAGAATTGAACTTCACCTAAACTAGCAAGCATAAATGATGCAGTTGAAACCATACCTGCTATTATCGGTGATTGAAAACCTCTTGAAATTGATATATAATAACCAAATAAAAATGAGAAATATATTGACATCATTCCTACTGTTACTGTGTTCATATGTCCAAATGCTAAACCACATATTTTAGATGTTTGCATTCATCCCAGAATATCTGGCGCACCATCAAAACCTGCATTACCAGTACTAATTAAATTACCAACTTGTTCTCAAGTATAATCACTATGAGCTGCTTTGGCAAAAAGACCAAGTAGTGATATGTATCCTGATCCAGCTCCACCAAACACAATTGCATTAATTAAAACACCAATTGATCCAGCTATAATAAGAGGAATCATTGTACCAAATGAATCACGAATTGCAGCAAGATATCTTTGATTTCCAGCTTTAGCCATTGTCGGTATAAATTTTGTTTTGAATCAAGATTTAAAATTCAATTTCTCTTTGGATCTAAAATCTTTATCAGGGGTAAATTTATTATCCTTCATATTATTACTCCTTTCCTTACATATTACATTTCTAGCATTCTTAATGCTTGTTTTACAGCATCTTCACCTTTTGCTAGTGCATATATTTGTGTAGGTATTAATTCCACCGGTTTTCCGGAAGCATTTTTTTTAATTTCATCTAATGCATAACTTATTTGTGGACCAATCATTATAGCATCAAATGAAGCTAAATCTTGTTTTGCTTCTGCCATGCCTTTAGCTACAATTTCAAAATCTATTTTCTTAATTGTTGCATACATTTGCATCTTTTTTACAAGCATACTTGTTGACATACCTGCAGAGCAAACTAATAAAATTTTTTTCATACAACCTCCTTTAAGAAAATTATATATTAATTTTTCCAAAATAATACAAAATAATAGAATTTTTTTTATTTAAATTATATTTTTAATATATTCTAATAATTTATCTATTTTTTTATTAACAATAACAACTTTGGCAGGTTTATATAAATTCAGCAATAATTTAGTCTTATAAACTTGAACTCTAAATGCTAAGAACTGCTTTTTTAAATAAACAGATAATATATGCCTTTCAAAAAACCCCATTATAGATGTATCGCCTTTTGCGAAATCAAAATATGTTATTTTAGTTATTTTATTTGAAGAATTAGACCTAAACTTAACTGATTTAATAAACAGCTGATTTTTGATAGCTCAAGTAATAGAAATTTCTTTATTTTCAACAAGTTTTTCTAATTTGAAAATATTATTATTGTTTTTCTTACTAGATCTATATCAACTTCCCTCTTCTAGTACTAAGTTTTTTAAATTTGGATTCATATCATCTAATGATATTTGTAAAAATGCATTATAAACTTCTTCAATAGGTTTTTTTATTTTCATTGAAGAGAAAAGCTTGCTTATTCTTTTTCTTTCTTCAAATAAAGAAGTATACTTTTGTTTATTTAATTTTTCAACAATATCATCATAATTTTTTTGAGCTATTAATTTTTCTTCATTTTCTAACTTTATATCTTTCATATTATTTTCATCCTATATTCCAATTATCTAATAATTCATTAAGTTCATTTTCTAGTTCTTTTTTATTAAAATCTGTTACTTTACCATTTGATTTAATGACATTTTTATATCAACAATAACTAAGTTTTGGTTTTCTTTCTAAAATTGGAGAATTGAAGTCTACAGATACTAAACCATAGTCTTTTCTATATCCAGCACTAGGTGAAAATATATCACAGTAAGTCCACAATGAATAACCGAAAAGATTTAGTTCTTTTTCTCTACATTTTGTAATTATATCTATGATTGGTTTTAAATAATTTATTCTATCGTAGTCTAATATAAGCTTTTTAGATTTATCATCAAAGTCTCCAAAACCATTTTCGATTATCATGATTGGTAAATTATATTTATCTTTATAAGCCTTTAAGCCAACTTCTAAATATTCAGGGAAAATTGGTCATAGTCACTTTGTATAATTTTTATGTTCTTTTGGCAACACAACTGAGAAATTTCCAAAGTCAAAATTAACAGGTTCTTTATGAAGTAATGTTTTATCAATTATCATATTTTTGTTTGTAATAAAATAAGGTCTATAAAAATTCCAACCAATAAAGTCGAGTTTATATTTACTTAAATATTCAAGCTCTCCTTCCAAAATATTAGGGTCTAGATTTTTTTCTTTTATATAATCTCAAAAAACACTTGGATATTTTCCAAGAATATTTGGATCAATTCAAAAATCTCTCATTCATGAATTATAGTTCTCCAATAATTCATTATTAAGAGTATCATTTTTCTCATCACCTCAAATTACAGGAGGTGATCAATCATCATCAATACCTAGTATTGAACTTTCTGTAATATAACCTAGTTCTTTAGCTTTTAAAAACTCTTCTTTTGCGATTGCACCCGACATATTTAAATTATGAATAGCTTTTACAAAACTTGTTGGACTATTTTTACAAGGAGGAAATGTGTCACCTAAATAACCATCTAATGTAAATGATTTATTTTCATCATTAACAAACCAAATATCTGTGTATTTACCTAAATACTTAAATACAGTTGCGCAATAATTTCTAAATGCTTTAAGTATTTCTTTTGACTCTCAACCACCCTTTATTTCTAGTCACATAGGTGTATCTCAATGAAATAAAATTGGAATAGGTTTAATATTATTATTTCTAAGTTCTTCAAATAAGTTAACATAAAATTGAATTCCCATTGGGTTTATATAATTTTCATTAGTTGGAAAAATTCTAGTTCAATCCATATTATATACAAAGGCATTTAATCCCAAATCTTTCATGATTTTTATATCAGATTTATATTTATGATAAAAATCACTTGATACTTCTATTGAATTAATTTCTCTTTCTGTAGATCCTACTGGTGGTACTTTATAATAAGTTTTTGTATATCAATCTCATAACGAGTCAGTTCTACCATGTAAACTTCTTGCACCTTCAATTTGAAATGCATTTGTTGATACCGAAAATAAAAAATCATGTTTTTTCATAAAATTTTCCTCTCATTTTTATTATAGAATAGTAGTAGCGAGGTTATGAAATGAGCACTGAAGTAATAGCTATAATAATAGGAATAATATTTGCAGCACCGTTTGTTATTTGAGGAATAATTAGATTTATGGATAAAATAATGCATAAATTTTTTTCTTGATCAAAATTTTTAATATTTTTCTCATTACTATTATTCTGAACTATCGGAATTGTTTTATTAGTATTAAAGATAACTAATAAAATTTAATAATTCTTGTTTTTATTATACATTTATATTCTAATAATAAAATAAAAATATGGAAAATTTTCCATATTTTTATTTTATTATTAGTTTTATTAAATTTTTAATTTTGCTTGAGCATTGTACCATTACTTTTGCAAAATCATTCTCATTTGAATTTGTTCCAACAACATCACTTATGATTTTTATACTAATGACACTTTTTTTAAGAATATATGCACTTTGAAAAATTGCTGCACACTCCATATCAACTAAATCTATATCCTTAGATACTTTATAAATAATGTTTTCAACTTTTTCCTTAGAATTTATAAATACATCACTTGATAGTATTTTTACTTTTTTAAAATTAATTAATTCCTTATTAAAAAGATCGTTTGAAAGATAACTTTTTGGCATTTTTGGAACTTGTCCAAAAGAGTAACCAAAACCAGTTACATCCACATTTCCAAGAAAAGCCTCTTCGACTATAAAAAAATCAAGTTGCTTAAATGAATGAGACAAGCTACATGCAGTACCTACATTAATAAAATATGATATATCAAACTTAGTATCCATATATGTAAGGCAAGTTGAAGCATTTACCAAACCAATACCAGATATAACTATATAATAATTATCCTTTTTATATATATCGAATAATCCCATTATTTTTTCAAAACCAAGATATTCAATTGTATCTTTTGCTTCATCATACATTGCGAAAATGAAAGCGTAATTATACTTATTAATTATCATTTGTAACCCATCAATCATATGCTTCTAAAAGCTTAGTTCCAATATTTTCGACTCCATTTTTTAATTTAGCAAATTCAAACTGTCTCTTTAGCAATTCTTTAAATCCCATTTTTAAATCAGCTTTTACAACTGCTCTAAACCTTTCTATATCAAAATAATCTCTTTCATAAGAGATTTTATCTGCACAAAAAACTATCATATCAATTACACTCATGTCTTTATCTGCAACAGTATGTTTAAAAACTGCACTAGTAATTACTGGGTCATCAATTAATCAATCCTTTTTCAGATGAAAAGAACCAACGAATGAATGCCATACTTGTTTTGGTTCTTTTAATAAGCTTTTATCAAAAAGATTAATATATTCATTCATTTCATCATAATCTCATTCTTTAGCAATATCATGAAGGGTTCCAGCAACAAAAGCTTTATTTAAATCACAGTTATTTAATAAGGCTAGTTCTAATGAGTAACGTCCAACATTTAGTGAATGAAAATATCTTTCTTGTGTCATTCTTGATTCTAATCTTTCATAAAGATACATAAGATTATAATTTATATAGTCATTTACTTCTTTGATTTGAAGATTTAGTTTTTCAAGATTTCTTATTTCAGTAGAACTTATAAAATTATTTTCAAATTCAAATAGTTCTAAATTGTATTTATTTATTATTTCATTATTATATGTGTCACTTCTTTTATATACCTTAAAATCAATAGCTTTAATTAAGTTTTTAAAATGATCTCATTTTTCAAACTTATCTAATTGATCAGAACCCATAATAAAAGAAAAATTTATATTAGGATACTTTTTTTTATAATAACAAACAGTATCATATGTATAAGATCGTACAGTTTTTGATATTTCATAAGTTTTAACTTTCACAAAATCAAGACCCTTTATAGCGATTTTAATCATTTCTAATCTTTGATTAACACTTGAAGTTGATATTAATTTAAACGGGTTTAAATAAGTTGGTATCAGCCATACTTCATCAAACTTTAAATCTTTCTTACAAGATTTCATTATATTAATGTGGTCAGTATGAATTGGGTCAAAACTGCCTCCAAATAGTGCTACTTTTTTCATAATATTCCTTTATTTAATCAAATTATCTAAATACTTTCCCACTCCATTATTATCAATAGTATCAATAACTATATTTGCTACTTCTTTTAAAGCTGAAACACCATTTCCAACTGATATCCCATACTTAAAACTACTTACCATTTCGATATCATTATTATTATCTCCAACAACATGTATATTGTTTTTGTCTACGTTCATTAACTCACACCATTTTTCAAGACCAGTTGCTTTATTAACTCCCTTTTCCATTGCGTCCATTATTAATCTTGACTGTATAAATGTTTGTGGATGATAAAGATTCATTTCATCAAGGAAATTTACTAAGTTAAGATGTTTTTCTTTATCTTGAATTGGGTCAAATGAATACATTAATTTTAATGTTTTATATTTTTTGTTTTTGATATCTTCAATTAAGTCTAAATAACTATCAATAAATATAAACTCAGGTTGTAGTTCTTTAGGATAATGTGCAAACAATTCTTGATATTTTTTATACCTTTCAGATGTTTTTAATGATATTAAATCTTTAGCTGTATAAATATTTACATCAAGACTATTCTTATGAGCATGATCAAGTAACTTTAAAACTACACTATCACTCATTGAGTTTTCAAATAAAACCTTATTTGTTATTGGGTCTATAATTGCAGAACCATTTGAACATATTATTGGCAACTTAATTTTAAGTTGTTTAATATAGTATTTCATATTTTGATAAGCTCTTCCGGTTACAATAAAAAATTTGCTTTCAGATTCAACTTGATAGTTTAGAATGTCTCTAACTGTTTCATCTAATATTTTAAAATCCTCATTTCTAACAATAGTACCATCTAAATCACTTGCTACATAAGGTAAATTATTTTCTTCTTTCATAAGATTATTTTACTACTTTTAATCATTATTCTAATATATTTATTTCTTTAAATATATAACTCCTAAAAAAATAATCAACATCATCATATTTAATAATATGAATTACTTTTCCATCAACTTTTTTTGAAATAATATAATTAGGCTCTTCATCAGTAATTACTACAAATTCTGTCTGTTCAATATCTTTATAACCTAAATGTTTTTTTAATCTATGCCAACTTTTTTGATATATTTCATAAAAACCAGTAACTTTTCTTGAAGTAAATTCATCGAATTTATTACCAAAGTAAATATCATTTAAAAAATTACTCATTAAATTTTTATAATTTTTAACCCTTAGAAACTTAATTAGATAAAGTTTATTTGTACTTTTTACTATAAAAGCTAAGTCAAACTTTTCTGCTTCACCAATATTTTCTTCTTTTTTTTGATTCTTTAATTTTATACCGCTAATATCCTTAATTATATAATTTGGATTATTGAACTTTAATGAGCTAAAATAATTTCATATCACTTCTTTTAATGTTTCTTTAACAATAGAGTTTATTTGAAACTCATCATTTAAAATTGTAAATAACTCTTTTTTCTCTAACCTAATATTCATTTCAATTAACTCAGGATATGAGAATAAGGTTTTTTTATGACCGAGCAATGAATGACTAAAAATAACTCCTTTAAAGAAATCAACATCATAATTAGTACTTATTAATTGTGTGTATATTTTGTTCTTCATCTTATTATATATATGAATATCAAGAACCTCTTTAATGGTATTTAAATTATTTTCATAACTATCAGAGTAAAATAGAACATTACACAAACTATCTAAATACTTATTACTTTCAAAAGAATAATAAAAACTAAAAGAACTTTCAACTTTTTCCATAATAGTAAAATATTCTTTAAAGTCAAAAGCTAATAAATCTCGTTCTTTTAACTTTTTAATAATAAGCTTTTCAAAATTATTCTTTAATAATTTGTTTTTGTTATTTTCCATTGCATTTTTAATCGCTAAATTTTGACTAATATGATTATAACTAGATATTTTTAATACACTAACAGGTGATAATGTACTTAGGTTAAATATATTATTAATATTATAATCATTCTCGTTATTTGATAAAGACTTACAATATTCATGTGCTAAAATAGCTTTTTGTATTATTCCATAAATCCAAATTAATATAAAAAATGATTTATAAAACTTAATTTTTTGAAGTGCTATCATAATAAAACTGTCAACTTTCGAAAAATAGTCTAATGTTTTATTATGATTGAAATTGATTAATGTTAATAACCATTTATAAAGTGAGGTGTAATACAATAAAAGACTTTCTTTATAATTAAAAACATTAGTTACTTCTTCACTTACTTTTGGGATATTAATTCTTGAAATGTTAAGGTATTCTTCATTATCCTCGATATGATTATATTGACACGCTAATATTCTTAACGATAAACTGATTAGACTATTAAAAAATGCAGTATTATTATTGATCTCATCTTTATTATTTGTCTTTTTAAAATGACCATTATCAAAAACATTTTCTGTAAAAAAAATGTATTTTTCCTTTATCTTTTTAATAATAAAGTTACGATAATCATAAATTTTATCATTCACAGAAAGTAAGGAGTCAAAAACATTATTAATATCATCTTTATTAATATCAAATATTGTAAAGTAGGATAAATAATCTTCACCGTATTTATCTTTAAGAACTTCTCACAACTTTGTTTTTTCCATTTAAACCCCTAGTATACCTATTATTGTATAAAATATATTTTAATTTTAAAAATATTTTCAGAACTTAAAAAATTTTTTAAAAAAAAGTTGAATTTTTGTAATTAATTTGATATATTAATTTTGTCCTTTCCGAACACTATGGCATAATAAATAATGAATTCATCTCCCTTTACATCACTTTCAGAAGATGAAAAATCATTTTTTATACAATTTATAACATCCTTTCTTTCGACTAGGCTACTTTGCAATTTGCCATAGTTAGTAAAATAGTCTTATTTATTACTCATTCATATATTTTTAATTATTAGCAAATCAACAATTTATAAGTGCAAAAAAGCATAATAAAAAAAACACGTTACACGTGTTTTTTTTTGTATTTTTAATAATTTGAGTCCGGATTTTCGGAATTTTCTTTAACGTTTTTATTTCAATAACTCCTTAACGAATTAATGACATTATCATAACTTACTTTTGAACTTGCTTTAAATATACCAGTATATAGTTCTTTATTTGAAGAAGCGTTTTGAGGACTTAAGTACTCATAAATAGCCTTACCAAAAATGTTTACTGATGTTTTATATAAATAAAACTCATAACTAATATCTCCTATAATGGCATCTATTCCTTGATTATACAAGTTTTCTTCTAACTTATTGTTTCTTATCTCTCCGTTGTTATCGGTAAGCACTACATTGATAGTTTTATTTTTCACTAAACTTGCAAAAGCTTCATCATCATCTGCATTTGAATAACTATTTACCCCAGGACTATTGTTATTTTTATAGTCTAATGATATTCCTTCATCATGGAAATAATTTACATCCGCAAGAATATTTCATAATTTTTCTGATAAATTTTTTAGATAATAGTCAACCATTAGATAAACTCTTCAATCACTTGAACTAACATTTCCACTAGTATCTGATGCTTTTTTAAGCATTTCATCCATATAGTTTATTACTTCATTATCAGATGAACTAATATTTAAATCAAATAACTTATAATTAAATACATCATCTCCAGATGTCTTTTTATTAAGAGTCCCAATCATTGTGCTAATATCATTTTCTTTGAATCTATGACTAAAAAAAACACTTTTAAAGAATAAATCTGTATAGAATTGATCATTATTCGAAGTTGTTGCATCTGGATTATATTTAAAATCTTCTAATTTTTTTGGAACTTTTAAAGAATAATATGTAATAACTAACTTATATGAGTTATCGATTCCAAAGTCTAGGTAATCGTTAACACTAACTAAATTTGAGGCTAAATCTACTTTTTCCGATCCTTCTCCTTGTTCTTCATTTTTTAATACTGAGTTCTTTGTATCTATTTTATTATTAACTGTTGTTAACATTGTGGTTCCAAAATCTTTTTGACCTGATTCAACATCATTGGTATTTCTAGAGTATTCAAAAGCTTTTAATAAATTTTCCTTAAATGTTTCAATTTGACTATCAGTTAAACCGTCACTAGTAGAATCAATTGCCGAAAAGTTAATTGACTGATTCGAAAAATCTTCTAAAAACTTTTTACTTTCTTCATTTGAATTAACAAAGTCCTCCCTTAACAAAGAAGTTAATGTAGTAAATAAATTATTAAACAGTTTTTTTACATATTTATTTGCAACATTCATTTGTTCTTTTGTATAACCATTACCTTCATCATCTTTAAATTGTCTTCTCTTAAGTGATTCTGAAAATAATATACTATATATTTGATTTTTTAATACTATATTTATCATTTTAATATCAGATGTTTCATTTAAATATATTGGATTTTTTATTAAATAATTGTTTAATTCTTCTTCAATTAACTCTTTAGATTTTTTTAGTACATCATTTCCAAAATCAAAGTTTAAAGGTATGTTATTTATAATATCCATTACACTTGGTGAATAATTTATAAAACCTGGATTCAATCCATTATTATCTTTTTGGAATAAATCATCAAGCAAAATTAGATCACTTGAAGAAGCATATCCATTATAAATAGGTCCAATATTTCTTGCAGATTCAAATATTGAATCTAATGCATTTACTGAAGACTTTCTAATTGCATCTGGATTAGATTGCTCATCAATAATATCTCCATCTTCATTTGCTACTAATCTCTTATTGATATTAACTCTTGCATACTTTGGTGGTCCATCACCAGTTCAACCTAGAGTTTTACTATCTAAAAATGTAACAGATAAACTTCAACCATTGTCTTTGTACATTGGTTCCATTCACCCACTTACGTTATTAGCAACTCCTCAATCTTTATTTTCAAATAAATCTCTTAAAGTTCATTGAGATTGTCACGCTACTTTTTTTGCTATTCAATCATATCCACTTACTTTAGTTGAAATTTCATTTAAAAAAGAATTAGCCATTATATAAATGTTTACCATTTCAGTTGAAAGTCTAGAATAAGCATCTTCATCTAAGGTTTCTTTCAAATTTAATCTATTAAATAAAGTCTCAACTTCGTCAGAGGTTAATGAATTACCAACCTTAACCCCCGCACTCTTTAGAGATGATGTAGTTAAGTTTCTTATATTCATTATTTTTTCTTCATCTGTGTAATTATTATCTAAGTTTGGGTTGCTTTCACAAGATACAACATTAACAATTGAAAATGAAGTAAGTGTTATACCAGCTAATAGTGCAAGAAATTTTTTCATATATTCACCTTTATATTATTTTAATACAATTTACTTAGTTTTATTATTTTTTGATTCTATTTTTTGTGATTTTAGTGATAGCTTTTCTTCTTTTTTAATCATTCTTAATTCTTTCATTTTCTCTAATCAAGCAGATATTTTTACAAATATATATTTGATTATGATTCCAATATTTCAGAAAATCATTATTAATAAAAATACGCATCCAACTCCATAGTATAAGAATGCAGAAATACCCCCAATTCTCAGAATAAAAACATCGGAAAAAGCATTTGGTAAAGCATAGAAAGCTTTATGAGGAAGAATACTTCCATTACCTAAATATGACATACATCCAAATAGAATAAAGAATACTCCACCAAGTGAAGTAAAATGAATATAAGTAGATCAGAATTTATATTTATCTTTTGGTACTGAAATAAATTTATCAGATAATTTTTCTAATATTAATCAATTCATAAAAATAAAATATAGAAATGGAATCATTGCAACAGATGGTATTGTACCAATTATTGTTGATGCAAAAATAAACCCTCTTGCTGAATTAGGTTCTTGTCAACTATCTACTAATAGTGAGTGAAAACCTCTAAACCAATAATAAAAGCCACTATTTTTATGAATAACAACAGAAGAAAAAATTAGCATTAACATTTGAAAGACAAATAAGCATATTAAAGTAAAAGACATTCAAAAGATTTTATTTAGTCTTCTATAAGGTTTTAGTCTAATTAAAAAATCAGATAGTTTTTTCATAATTCCTCCAATAGTATTATTTTAAATTATTTTTTGTTTTTAATTAATATAATAGTAAATAAATTATAATATATATTAGTTTAAGGAGTTATTATGAATATATTAAAAGTCTCTCCAAGAGGATTCTGTCTAGGAGTTGTAAAATCAATAAAAATGGCAAAAGAAGCTTTAAAAATGTATCCAAATAAGGATATATATATGATAGGTTTATTAGTACATAATAAAAATGTTGTGAGTGATTTTGAATCACAAGGAATAAAAATAATTGATGACTGAAAAAAATCAAGACTAGAAATAATAAAATCAATACCAAAAGGAAGTGTTGTTGTCTTTTCAGCTCATGGAACTGATAAAAATGTTGTTGATTATGCACAAGAAAATGGTCTAATAGTAATTGATACGAAATGTGAATGAGTACTTGAAACAGAAAACTTAATAAATGATTACTTAAAATTAGGATTTGAAATTATTTTTATTGGTAAACATAATCATCCCGAAACAATAGCACTAACATCAATTAATAAAGAAAAAATTCATTTAGTAACAAACACTCAAGAAGTAGAAAATCTAAACTTAAATGGTGAATCAGATATATTTGTTACTAATCAAACAACTCTTTCAATAATTGATACTCAGATAATATATGAAAAGATTAAAACTAAATATAAAAATGTAAAGTTTAAAAATGACTTATGTGACGCGACTTTGGTTAGACAAAAAGCTGTTCTTGATTTAAAAACAGATGAGGTTGATTTACTATTTGTGGTTGGTGATGAAAGAAGTAACAACACATTAAAATTAGTAGAATTAGCTGAGAATAAAGGAATTAGATCAATAAGAATTAATTCAAAAAACGATATTGATTTAAACGAAATAAAAGACGTTAACACAATAGCAGTAACTGCAGGTGCATCAACGCCTAGTATAATTCAAAATGAAGTCATTACTTATTTAGAATCTTTATGTAAACCTTAATATTTCATAAATTGATTTTTTATATCAAAAGTTAACACCTTTAAGTCATTAAAGGTTTTTAAGATTTTGTTTTGAATATCTTCTATAAAATAATTTTCCATATAATGACCTAAAGCAAGTAAACTAACATTATTCTGATTTGCATATAATCATTCATGTCATTTAACTTCCCCAGTTACATAAAAAATATCTCTTAAATTTAATTCTTCGATTAGACCACCCGCTGCTCCAGTAGCAATAAGAAACTTACTAAATGTAGCATCCATATCAATATTTTGAGTAACTAATGGGTTAGAACTTCCAAAAATAAATATTAGTTTATCAATAATTTCTTTAACTTGCATTTCTCTAATTAATTCAATTTCAAAATACCTATTACTTTCACCAACTATTGATTCATTTTTAATGTTAAACTGTGTTTCTAATAAATTAATTAAGTCTTGATTACTACTATTATCATAATTAGTGTGAATTGAAAATACTTGAATTTCATTTTTAACTAATAAATCATATAATCTCTTTTTATATGAGTTATTTAATTCTTCTTGAACTTCTTTAAATATGAATGGATGTCTACTAATAATCAAGTTTGTTTTATTTTCAATTGCATAATTAACAACATCTAAAGTAACATCCAAACATATAACAATACCATTTATTTCATCTTGACTTTTAAGATTATAGACTTCTTCTATTTGAAATCCTGCTTTATCTCACTCAGCTTCTAGATATTTTGGAAACAAATCATTTAGATAATTAATCAATACATTTGTTTTTAAGCTAGTCATTTTTTTTAATCCCCTTTTTTAATAAATTTGAAACTATTTTTTTATACTTTAAAATTTCTTTATATCTTTTTCCTTTTTTTGGTACTTGTAACAACAATTTTAATAGATTTTCTTCTTCGACCATTCATTTTTTTAAAAACAAATCATCGCTAGATTTACGTAATATTGGTCCAAATATTATATCTTTTTTATTTGCTACTTTACTACCTGCAAATTTATTAATTTTTATAATTTCATATAATAAATCATTATCTAGTACTATTTGTTCACTTTCAATAAAATATTTATTAACCTTAGCCCATTCTCTAATTTTGCTTATATTTGTATTGGTACAAAAAACATATGAATCAATGTTTTTGTTATCATTTTCTAATATTTTCAACATTGTAGTGCTGCCCATACCAGATATAATACAAACATTAATATTAACATCTTTATTAAGAGTTCAATTAATACCGTCAGATTTAATAATTTCTACTTTATCTTCAACTCCAAAAGATCTAATATTATTTTTCGCAATATTAAGGGGTCCATCTGCTATATCAGTCGCAAATATTTTTTTTGCTTTTCTATCTTTAGCTAAATAAATTGGTAGATAAGCGTGATCAGTTCCAATGTCAGCAACAATATCTTCATCATTTACTAGTTTAGCCAATGCAAATAACCTAGGGGTTAAAAAACTCATATATATCTCTTTTCTATCCTTTAAAAAAATCTTTTAAAACTTTTGCTTTTTGATTTGAAGCAGTTGGTCTAAACTTTCTTATAGTTTTAGCTTCAATTTGTCTTATTCTTTCTCTTGTAACTTTTAACTCTTTACCTACTTCTTCTAATGTTTTAGGAGAATCATATTTTGATAGATGCAATTGTATTAAAGAATTTCTAAATTTTTGAATTTTTTCTATTGGTGTATCATAATGAATATCCAAGTTATTAATTTCTTTTACTAGTTCTTCATATGTTTCATCTTCACATTCTTTTGCAAGTCTAATTAATGTTCTTAACTTTGTTGGTAATATCCCAAATCTCATTCTGACTACTTTTTCTTCACGAGGAGCAAGAATTTCTGCAAAAACATCATCCATAACTTCTCTTAAAGCTTCTTTTTCAGCATATTCATCAGGAGATGAAATGTCTTTATCCTCAACAAAATCACCAAAGTGAGTATCGTCTTCATCCCCAAATGGTTTTTCTAGACTAATCGGTTCAATAGATAGCTTTTTAATTTCAACAACTTTTTGAGCTGTAATACCTTTACCAAATACTTTTGCTATCTCCTTTGGTGTTGGTTCCCTTCCTAACTCTTGTGTAAGTTGTCTTTCAATTCTAGTTAACTTATTAATTGTTTCAACCATATGAACAGGGATTCTTATTGTTCTAGCTTGATCAGCAATTGCACGTGTTATCGCTTGTCTTATTCATCAAGTTGCGTATGTTGAAAATTTAAATCCTTTTTTATAGTCAAATTTATCTACAGCTTTCATTAAACCAATATTACCTTCTTCTATTAAGTCAGCAAAATCAAGCCCTCTATTTAAATGTTTTCTTGCAACTGAAATAACAAGTTTTAAGTTAGAAGTAATTAATTTATCTCTTCCTTCTTTAACTTCATCTTCATCACTCGATTCTAACATTTTTGCAAACTCAACTTCTTCATCCTTGCTTAATATTTTTGAAGAACCTATTTGATTGAAATATGATTTAATTATATCTTGTATCTTAGTTTCATTACTAATTCCACCAACTCTATATTTAACTGGACCACTATTTATATTAGCTTGTTTTAGATTTTTTCTTTCAGTGTCTCTTGACTTAAATCCATCCTCTAAATCTGTTAAGTCTTCAACCGCACCAACTGAAGATAATGTAACAAGATCTTCATCATCAATTAACTCATCTGTAAACACTACTTCTTTTTCAGATAACTCTTGGAATAATTGTGCAATTTCATCTTCATCTAAGTCCTCAAAGTTTTTGCTAAGAACCTCTTGTATTTCTTCTTGTGAAATTTCATTATCATTTTTTTCTAAGTAACCTCAAAGTCTATCCTTAAACTCTTGAAATGTACTATACTTTTTATTTTCTAATCCCATTATTATTTTCTCCTCTTTTGGTAAATTATATTTCTAACTTCTCGCAAAATTTCAATATGCTCTAAGTAATTCTTTTTAAGTTCTATACTTTCGCATTCTGTAATTTTTTTGTTTCATTCGTCTATCTCCATTTGAATTTTGTAAAGTTCAATAATATCAAAACAATCATTAACCGCTTTTTCTGTATAAGAACTTTTCAAAATAGTAAAATATTGATTTTTTATTTCATAAATTTTCTCACAATATTTAACATTTAGTTTTTTTATTTTATCTGCAATATACTCTCAATCATTACCTAAATAATTATTAGTTTTATATTCTTCAATTATAAAATTAAGTATTTCAACTACTGCATAATCTTTTATTTTGTTAAGATTATTTTCAATTAAAGGAATAAATCTTTTACTATCTAATAGATTCCATATTATTGTTGCTTCTGCTAAGTTTTTTGTATTTATTAGATTCCTTAAATTATCTTCATAACTAGAATTAATTGTTTTAGGCTTCTCAATTGGATACTCATAATATATTTCTTCCATTTCAGATAAATAGTTTATGTTACCTTGAAAACTAGGCGGATAATTATTTGTAACGTATTTTACATTTTCCTGAACGTCATCAATCTTAATTTCCTTCAGTTTGTTTTGTAACGTCTCAATACTTAATTCAGTTAATGAAGATATATTTAATAAGGCCTTTTCAACAATTATTGAATCTTTTTCTAATTTTATAATACTAAATAACTTATCAATAAAATCCTGTAAACTAAGTGAATCATTCTTATTAAGATTTTTTGAAAATATATTAGTAAAATAATCAATTGGATGCTTTGCATCTTTTATAATTTTCTTAATATAATCAATTTTATTATTAAGAACCAATTCATCAGGGTCTTTTAACGAATCATTATTTACAATTGATAAATTAACATTTTTTTTAATAAGCTCTTTTGTTATTTTATATGCTGCCTGAATACCTGCATTATCATTATCCAAAAATAACTTATAGTTTTTTGATAAAGATGAAAATAGTTTTATATGAAAGTCGGAGAGTGAAGTGCCCATAATTGCAACGCAATTATTTATTCCAATTCGATCCAAACTAATTACATCCATAAATCCTTCTAAAATAATTATTTCATTGTTTACTCTGATAGAATTTTTTGCATTATTAAAATTATATGCAAGATTAGATTTTTTAAAAACTTCATTATCCTTACTATTTTTATACTTAGGTTTATGATTTTCGCTAATCGCTCGACCAGAAAATCCAATAATATTTGAATCAGCATCCATTATTGGAAATACAAGCCTATCTTCAAAAAAAGATATATATTCTACTCCTTTTTGATAGAGCAGTTCTGACTTTAATATTACATTTTCATCAAAACCTTCTTTTATCAAGTATTCGTGTAAGTTTATTTCTTTTGGACAAAATCCAATTTTATATTTTGTAATTTGATCAACATCAATTCTTCTTTTTAACAAATAAGACTGAGCAAACTTAGAATAATTTGAAACTAGTAATCCATTAAACAAACTTGCGACATTATTATTTATGTCTATTATTTTATTTTCAATAGAGGATAAATTTTTTTTATTTTCATATTGTTTAATACCCGTAATTTTAATCTTTAATTGATCTGCTAATATTTTAATAGCTTCAAAGAATGATACATTATTAAATTCTTGTATAAAAACAATTACATTTCCACCGGTACCACATACAAAGCACTTAAAGATTTTTTTATCAGTAGAAATATTTAATGACGGATCAGAATCATCATGGAAAGGACATACCGCTACATAATTGCGCCCTCTTTTTTTTACATCTATATAACTTGAAATAACATCTATAATATTTGCAGAATTTATAACTTTATCAATTTGATCTTGCTTTATTATCACTAAATACCTCTTTACATATTTGATTTATTAGTCAAATATGATTTTAAGTCATTAATATTGATTCTTTCTTGATGCATAGAATCTCTTTCTCTAACTGTGACACAATTATCATTTTCAGTGTCAAAATCAATTGTTATACAAAACGGAGTTCCAATGGCATCTTGTCTTCTATATCGTTTACCAATATTACCTGTTTCATCAATAGTGGCATCAAAGTATTGCAATAAATCTTCAAATAAAGTTCTAGCTTTTTCTGATTGTTGCTTTTGTAATGGAAGTATAGCTATAGTATAAGGAGCTAATTTTATTGGTAACCTAAGTATAATTCTTAACTCATTATTCTCAAGTTTTTCTTCACAATAAGATTCACAAAGAATTGCTAGTAATAATCTTTCAACACCAACACTAGGCTCAATAACGTGTGGAATAAATCTTACATTATTTTCTTGATCTAAGTAAGTTAAATCCTCACCACTAAACTGTTGGTGTTGAGTAAGATCATAATTAGACCTATGGGCAATTCCTCAAAGTTCTCCTCTTCCAAATGGAAAATTATATTCAATATCAACAGTTTTATTAGAGTAATGAGAAAGTTCATCTTTTTCATGTTCTCTTATAATAAAATTATTGGTACTAATTCCTAATTCCTTAGTAATAAAATGCTTAACTTGATTTAATCAATAATCAAATCAATTATTTTCGTCGTTAGGTGAAAAGAAAAACTCTAACTCCATTTGCTCAAACTCTCTTGTCCTAAAAATAAAATTACCAGGAGTAATTTCGTTTCTAAATGATTTACCTATCTGACCAATTCCAAATGGAAGTTTTCTTCTTGAAGTTCTCTGAGAATTCTTATACTGAACAAAAATTCCTTGTGCAGTTTCTGGTCTCAAATAGACTTTTGCAGAATCATCTTCCAAAGGACCTTGAAAAGTTTTAAACATTAAATCAAATAATCTTATATTAGTAAAATCCTTCTTTTTACACTTTGGACATGATATATCATTTTTACTAATATATTCTTCTAACATTTCATTACTTAAAACACCAGCATTAACATCAGGGAACTTTTCTTCGATTAGTTTATCTGCTCTTCACCTAGATTTGCAACTCTTACAATCTACCAATGGGTCATTAAAATTACCTAAATGACCAGAAGCTAATCATACTTTTGGGTTTAAAATTATTGATGTGTCTAATCCAATATTATACTTATTTCTTTTAACAAAAAATCTTCATCATAAATTTTTCAGTTTATTTTTTAATTCAGCTCCAAGTGGTCCGTAATCTCAAGAATTAGCAAGTCCCCCATAAATTTCAGATCCTTGAAATACAAAACCTTGTGATTTTAAATGATTGATTATTTTATCAAAATTGTTGTTCATACGTATCTCCTATAAAAAAAATGCAAACTAGTTTGCATTTTATTAAATACAACATTAATTTAACTAGTTAAATGACTATTTGTCAATACACTATAAGTGTTATTTATAGAGATCAGCAACTTCTTTGCTGAACTGAAATGGATCTGAATTTTTTAGTATATTTATCGGTCCTAAATTAAACCCTAAGTTTTTTTCATAAAAATCGACCATTATGCTGTGCAAAATTAATAAATCATTTGTGTTAAACTTAAACTCTTCAATAAATTCAATTGTTTTTTCATTAAATAGTCTTAATAATTCAAGAAATGAGAATGGTTGTATTTTTTCAAAAGATTTTAAGCAACTTTTACATATAATGTAATTATCAATATAATCAAATCTTACAATATCTTTATCTTTTCCACATCTTTCACAATTTCTTAAATTAAGCTTATAATCTGTAAATTTAAGTATACTGAAAAGAAAATAACAGTAATTAATAAATGTTTTTTTATTTATTGATAACCTGTCAATTACATTTATTGATAATTCATAGATCATTTCGTTATTATTCGATATTTCATTTATTTGTAATAAAACTTTTACTATTATCGATGCAAAAATATATACTGTATAGTTATTTGCAATTTTGTGGTAGCTAGCTAAAAGAACGCCTGTTTTAAGTTTACTTAATCTTTCAATTGTTCTTGATTTAAAAAGTTCAAAATCACTTTGACAAAATAATTGAACTGAGTTCCTATTTTTTGAAATACTTTTATTTACACCAGGTGCATAAAAAGATAATTTCCCAAACTTTTTTGAAAATATAGTTACGATTTTTGCATAATCTTCATAATCTATACTTTCTAATACTATACCTTTAGTGTTAATTGTGCTCATTTTATTTTATTAATAAGTATCCTTATCATAACCTAGTTGTTTGATTAAAGACGGAGAACTTCTTCAACCTTCTTTTATTTTGACAAATAATTCTAAGTATACTTGTTTACCAAATAATTCTTCTAATTTTATTCTAGATTCGATTCCGATATTTTTAATTTTTGACCCTTTGTTTCCAATTATAATTGGTTTTTGCGAGTTTCTTTCACAATATATAGTTGCAAGTATTTTTATAATATTTGGTTTATCTTCGATTTTATCAACCAAAATAGCTATTGAATAAGGTACTTCTTGCTCGGTTTGCATTAACAATTCTTCTCTAATAATTTCCCTAACTAAAAATCTCTCTGGTTGGTCTGTAATATTATCATCTGGATAATATTTTATTCCAGTACTTGGTAAGTTGCTTTTTATAACACTTAGTAAGTTTTCAATAGTTTGCAATACAATACTTGAAATACAAATTATGTCTTTAAACTTAAAGTCTAGTTCTTTTCATTTACTTATTTTTGTATCTAATTCTACTTTTTTAACTAAGTCTACTTTCGTTATTACTAAATAAACCGGTACTTCAATCTTCGAAAGATTTTTTAAAATAAACATGTCATTTTCACCAATTTCTTCATTAGAGGGTGCTAAAAATAGTACTACATCAACACCTTTTACGGATGATAAAGCCACTTTATTCATAAATCTACCTAACTCATGCTTTGGTGTATGAATTCCAGGAGTATCTAAAAATACTGCTTGAAAATCTTCTTTTGTTAAAATCCCATTTATTCTATTTCTTGTAGTTTGTGCTTTATTAGTAACTATAGATACTTTTTGCCCTAATATTGCATTTAATAATGTTGATTTTCCAACATTCGGTCTACCAACAATACTTATAAAACCTGATTTAAAATTTTCCAAATTATTCTCCTTTTATATTGTGTCATCACTCTGTTTAATTTTTTGTTCTTCAAGATACTCTTCGAAGTCTTCTTCATTTTCAAATAAATTTAACGTCACAGCTTTTATTTCTTTTCCACCTTTTAAAGACCAAGTATAAATTATTGCAGATCTTAAACTTAATATAAATGGAATTAATAGTAGAGCATACAAATACTTATAATTTTGTTCACTCATTCAAGCATAATTTTCAATTATTGATAATCCATACGAGAATAAAATTAATAGTATTAAAAAGTTAAATCAATAAAAAATTATACTATATACATTATATGGTATTACATAAGCTGATATAAATATAAAATAACCAATTCCTAAAATTAAATACTTCATTGTTAAAAAATCAGTTTCCATAAATATACCAAAAAGTTCAAAAACACTCGCTATTAATACACAAACTCAACCAGTACATATCATTAATATTCTTGCCCTTACTTCACCAGGACTAACTCAAGTTTTAAAAATAAAGGCATTTTCTCTATCTTCAGTTTTACGATATCTATCAATTCTGATTCATTCTCTATTTCACATATTTACATCAATAAATATAGTTCTTAATGGAATAAAAGAGAAAATGCCAATAAACACAGCAATAATTCAAATTCATTGTGATTTTAATATTATTAAAAAATCTTCAACATTATTAAATTTATTTATTAAACCAGCTCAATCAAATATAAAAATTAAGCTTGCATAGAATAATAATTCAGCTATATAAAGTGCATTAAATATTGTCGTGAATACTATTGTGCCTTTACCTATAGTCATGTTTAACATTACAATAATTACACTTGAAAGTAAGAACAAATGATAAATTTGAATACCTGCCAATAAATTAAGTAAATTAATTTGATCACTATACAATCAAGCAATGCTTGACATATTTGTAGTAGCGTTATTGAATTGTGTTTTTGCTATATAAGCTGCATAGACAAAAAATAAAAATCATAAAAATTGTACAGGAATGCAAAAAGTAGCCTTACAAACACTTTTAAGTCTAGCTAAATAATCTGTTTCAGAAATCATATTAACATGCTTTGATCTTAAAAACCTTGAAGTATAGGCATTTCCTAATTTACTATTTATTAATCAGTTTACTGTTTTCATATTATCCTCTTATTTCACTATCATGCTAATAAATATAAAAATGAATCCCAATGCTCAAGTTCCAATTGATATAAAATATATTAATTTATAATCTTTTCAAACTTTTTCTTTTTTAGCAAGATTTATTTGCCTAACTTCATCATTAATGACTCTCTTCACTCGATTAAACTCTAAATACTTGATTAACCCACAAAAAGCTGTTGCAAAGATAAACAAAATTGATGTTGAAACTATACCGCTATCTGAACTCATACTTTTTATATTAAACAGTCACAATAAGGCATCAAGTTCAACTCCACCAAGTACTACACCAAGAAATATTAATCAAATTAATATATGTGTAAATGCTTTTTTAAGTATTGATTTTTTAATATATATTTTTGCATAGTATTCATTAAAAAATCATACAACTTCTCTTGCATTATATTCCATGGAACCTCTAAAAATAGTAGCAGCATAGTCATAATCAAAATATAATCTTTTTTTATCAATCCCTGAAATTCTTGATAATCTTAGGTCTGTTTTTAATTTTTCAAAGAGTTTTTCACCATCTATTTTTGTATGTAAACGGCCATTCAAAACCCTACCTTGTATAAAGTAAAAATATAAGGGGATAAATATAACAAATATAATCCCTAATATAGATAATATATCTAACACTAATGTTTGAAGACTTATCATAATTTACTCCTATTTCTTTTGATTATATAAAAAAACTATGATAATACATAGTTTAATTTATAAAATATTTTTTATTTTAATCTTATAACTATATGAATTTGCATAACAATAATTAAATACCTTTTTAAAATATGGAGACCTTTTTCATTTTGCCATAGGTAAACAACTTAATTCATTATATAACATATTTATTAGAGGAAATAATCAAAGTATTTGAGTATTTTTATCAACTAATGTAATTATTGGAGCAAAATTTTTAAAAATTAAAAAGAGTTGTAGTAACAACCAAACAAAAAGACTAGTATACCTTCCAAATAAACCATCTAAATATATCTTATGACAAAAAATTAGTAGTTTTTCAAGTGTAGGTTTCAAGTATTTAGTTTTTAATACTTTTTGAAAGACTTTATTTATTTCAATCTCAAATTCTTCTTTTTCATCACTTACTTCTTGGAAAAACTGTCAATAAGTACCATTTTTGTCAATTATCATATATAATGATTCAAAATGTTTCATTTCTATTCTAAAGGAATTATCCTTTGATGACTTTTCTTTTCAATTCACAATAATATTTTTTAACTCAAATCAACTTAATACATATGATTTTAATTTACCGTCTTCAATATTTAAATCTTTTAAATTTTTTGTAAATAAATTTGTAAAAGTCTCATTTAAAAATTTTGTATCATCAAAGTCATTACCAATAAACTTTAGTAAGTTTTTAGTATGATCAATACCAGTTTTTATCCAAAAATTATTATTCATATATAACATAACAATTACCTTCTATAAATTTCGCAAATCATATTAGAAATTATCTTTAATAAGTTTAAAAAACTCAACTTTGTCATTCCATATAGTTTCTACTTGATTTAATTCTTCACAATTTTTTCATTTACTCTTATCATTTGTTTCCATAAACAATTTTATTTTTTTGCTTAAATTAATAACATTATTAAAATCAGCAATATCATTAAACATAACAGGGCCATAGTCCTTACAAATAAACACTAACTGAATAAAATAACAATAAAATAAAATAGTATATTCACCTAAATAATCAAAAACAACAAATTCATAAAGGTAAAAACAAAATTTTTCTATAATTTCGCTTAGATTATCATTATCATCTAATAAACATAGTAAATCATTAAGTTTTACTTTAAATTTATTTTCAAGATTTTCATCAAAAGAATCTATAAACTTTTCATTTGGGTCAATTAGTCTATAAATTGTTGTTAAAACCTCATTATCAATTAATGTTTTTAGTTTAATTAAATTTTGATCGTCTAATTTATATTTTAATACAACTAATCTTATATAGTCTCAAGCTTTTACCAAATTAATAATTTCATCATTGAATATATAAGGAACTTTTGAATTTAGATAATCTTTATTAGTAATAAAATCTTCTAACTCATCAATTGAAACATCAATATTTTTATATGTGGCAAAAAATCATATGAACTGTGTACCAGTTTTTACTCAGAAAGTTTCTTTTGTATAATACATATTGCTCCTTCCTATTTAATGTTTTTAAGATTAAATGAATATGGGATAAATTCTTCAAGTTTATGAGATTCAACAAAACCTTGATTATTAAATATCAAGACCTCTGTTTTCCCATCTAAAAATTCAATTAGTGTTTGTCTACAAGTTCCACAAGGATAAACAGGAACTTTCGAATCTGCATATAATGCAACAAAGTCTAACTTACTATTAATCTTACCACTTGAAATAAATTGTGCAATAGCAGAACGTTCAGCACAAATTGTTGGATTATAAGCAACATTTTCAATATTAACTCCGTTGATTACAATACCCTCATTTAAGTAAAATGAACATACTACTTTATAGTTTGAATAAGGAGAATAACAGTTTTTTTTAATTTCATTTAAATGATTAAAAATTTGAACATAATCTCTCATACTAATTACCAATCATCTCACTAATCCTATCGATTAATGGTGGTAAGTAAATTAAGAAACTAATTACTACTGCTAATATTGAATTTATAATACTGGCAGCTGCACAAATATCTTTTATTTTTTTAGCTTTTATATTATACTCAAAGCTTAGTAAATCAACAAAATTCTCAATTGAAGTATTTAAAAATTCAAAGCCAAGCAAAACACCTATTGTAAGTATAATAATAGACCAGCTTAATAAATCTAATTTAATTCAAATACCTAATGCAATTGCAATAATAATTGCAATTAGGTAAACAATTAATGTAGATTCCTCTTTAAAAGCAGTATATACTCCTCTTGCTGCATTAACAAACTTATTTTTTAGCCTAATTCTTACTTTTGCTCTTTTTGAGAACTTCTTTTTTGCCATAATTACCTTCTTAAAAATTTTTATATATCTTAATTATAACTATAATTAACCTTTATTTTACTTAAAATATCATCAGTTAATTTAAACATTACATTCGCTTCTTCATTAACTTGGTGATCAAAACCCAAAATATGCAATAACCCATGTACAAACAATCAAGATATCTCTGTTTTAAAGCTATTTTTTTGTTTTAAAGACTTTCTTTTGGCCTCATGTGGTGCTATAAAAATATCACCAATTTCCTTATACTTTAATTGAGAATAAATATTGTACTCATCATCAATAGGAAATGACAATACATCACCAATATAGTCTTTATTTCGATATGTTTTATTTAGATAAACTGATTTTTCGTCTTTGATATAATTTAAGGAAAAAGATAATCTTTTATTAATATTTAGGTATTTTTTAGTAAACTTAAGTAATTTGTATAATACTTTTTCATATGACTTAAGTTTAGCTAAATCAACTTCATAAACAAAATAAATTTTATCTTTCATATTTTCACCATTATGATTATATCAATAATTAATCAAATATAAGATAAGTAAGTAGAGATTTATTACTTAGATAAATGTATACAGTGTCATTATTTTTAATGCTTGATTTTATTTCTTCGTCCTCTACTTTAATTAATCCATTATCAAGTATAACTTTACTCATATCAACTTCTATTCTGAAAGAACTATTATCAATAAATAACTTATTTATATCAGATATATTAATTTTTGATTGAGTAATTATGTAATATTCATTATCAATTTCATCAAATTTATTAATGAACTTATCTATATAAATATTTCCAACAACAATATTCGGAATAGTTATTAACATTATACCAATCAAAATTAATAGAGATAAAATATTTGTAATTAACAATACTCTTCACGACTTTTTTATGATGATACCTCCACTCTATTAGGAAAAAAGTTCTTATAAGTTAAATCATGATCACACATTATAATTAAACTTTTCTTTTTGTATTCATAAAATGTTTTAAACAAATAATAAGCAGTATCCTTTTCGACATTGCTTAATGGTTCGTCAATTAAATAAACATCTTTATTAGTAAAAAATAAACTTATAAAATTTATAATTTGTCTCTGACCTTTACTAAGATTATTTCCGTTATCATAAATTTCTTTATTTATATCAATACAATTATTCTTTAATATTTCAAAAAAGTTAAAAGTTTTAAAGATGTTCATATCTATTTTGTTTTTAAACTGTTGGATATTAGCTCATACAGTTCCATCAAATATATAATCATATTGACCTAAGTACATTATTTTATTTTGATAATCATTTATATTAATTTCTTGAAAGTCTTTGTCATTAATCAATATTTTTCCTTCATAGCTCTCTAAATGTCCTGAAATTAATTTTAATATACTTGTTTTACCGGACCCACTTCTACCATATACAAATGTGTTTCCTTTAAAACTGTAATTAAAGTTATTGATACATTTCTTGCTGCTAATATACTTGTAAATATTAATGAACTCAATCTTATCAACTTTTTCAATAAAGGTAGAAGATTTAGATTTAAATACATCTTCAAAAAGAAAGAACAAATTGGAGCTAGCAATTCTATAATTTTGCATGTTACAAGCAAATGCATTTAAATTATTAAAGAAAGAGTTTATGTGAATACTTATTGATGTATAGAATAACAACTCTGTGACCGAAAAGTTATTCTTTAAAATTAATAAATAAGATGTATAAAATATTAAATAGTAAAAAAAAGTATTAATAAAATTATTTATAACAGAAATCTTAGTCTTAAGTTCAATTAACTCGTCTGAACTATTATACAAATCTATCGAATCTAAATTCAAATCTTTCTGGAACTTCTTTTTTATCCCTTTATACTTTATTTCTTCAAACGAATCAACAAACTCTCTTACTTTTTTCGAAAACTTAATAGATCTTTGTTCAAACCTAATATATTTATCTTTTAATAATGTTGTAAAAAATATAGATACAATAATTATAAAGAAGTTATCAATTAGCATCAAAATTAATATAACAGGAGAAATATTGATTAATATTATTAAAGTAAGTAAAAATAATAAAAACTCAATTGGTAAAGTAATAGTAAAGTCTACTACAAAATCAACTATATCGTTAATGTAACTTATTTTCTTTAATCAAACTTCTTTTTTATTGGAATGAAATTTCTCAATAGATAATGACATCAACTTATCGCGATAATCTTGAAATATATTTCTTCTTAATCTATTTTTTAATTTATTTATAAATACTTTTAATATAAAGGTTACAATTATTTCAACTGTACTAAAAAAAATAAAAACTAAAAAAAATTTATTTTTGTATTCAATATCATTAATATTTATTTCACTAATAAATTTTTTTAAAAAGTTACTATTTAGAATAATGAAAAAATTTATAATTAATGATAAAAATAAAGTGAAATATATAAAGACTTTATAATTACTTAAATAAGTAAATCAATTAACTAATTTTTTATTTTTAAAAATTATTTTTTTTACTAACTTAGAAATACCAATGTAGCCTTGATAATGTTTCTTTATATGTTCTATACTTTCTCATTTAATATCTTTATTAACTGGATCAGCAACTAGAAACTTATCTTTACTTTTTTTTAGACATAATATAAAGTGCTCTTCTTTTTTAGCGTTTAGTATATTCAATAGTATTGGTTTATTAAAATCTAAAGTTAATAGTTCCTCAAAACTACAACTATAAGAAGTAAATTCTATACCATAATTAAGTAAAATATTTTCTATGTCATACATACTTAACATTTCATTACTAATATTATTTACATAACGGACTTCTTCTAAAGTATAATTTTTCTTACAATAGAAATTAATTAACATACTTGATACAGCTACTCCACAATCATTTTCATTTGTTTGTGTTTGAAACCTGAAACTCATAATTCACCCATTATATAAATCGATAAAAAAAATTAAAATTTTATTGCAAATCTAATTAATTTTATTTGCTCTCATTTTAATTTTATTTTTTTCATTCTACCTTTTAGATTAATTGTGAATACATAATAATTATTTATTTCTGATAATACTGCATTAAATTCTTTAAAACCTTCTACTTCTTCTTTTAGAATTATGTATACATATCTGTTAATACAATTTTTTAATACTTCTTCATTCTTAATTTGTCTTTCAGCACCAGCGCTTGAAACTTCTAATAAATATTTTTCATTAGTGTTATCTATTTCATCAAGTCATTCAGAAATACTCTCATTTGCCTTTATTAAATTATCGAAATCTATATTTAAAATACTAATATCAATATTTTCTACTAAAAATTGTATTACGTTAGAGTCAAACTCTTTTGTAAAATTAATTTCATATAAAGATAAATTACATTTATGCAAAATATTGATAACTTCTTGTTTTTTTTCTTCAATTATATTTTTTAAATTCATTGTATTTTTCCTTTAGCCTTATTTTAGAAATCAAATGACAGTTGGTCATCATTTCTCAGAGAACTTAATATATTTAACTTCTTAAAAATTTCAACTTGTGTTTGTGTAACTTGAGTTCTTCTTTTTAAATCATCTAACGTAATAATTTGTCTTTCATTTCTAGCATTAACAATTGAGTTTGCTACTGTTTCACCTAACGAATCAATAACATTAAATGAAGGATATATAAATTTTCTACCCTCTTCTATCACCACTTTAAATGCTGTGGCATCAGAAACATTAAAATCTATATTTTTAAACTCAATATTTCTAGCAAACATTTCTAGTATAACTTCATACACTTGTAATAGACTATTTTCTTTATAAGATACTGGTTCTTTGTTGTTAATTTTATGTTTAATTTCATTTATCTTTTTAAGAATAGCATCCTTACCATTTAAAGAAGTTTCTAAATCAAAAAAATCTGTTCTTGTTGAAAATCAAGTTGCGTAATATTCCTCAGGATAGTATACCTTATATCATGCAACACGATACGCCATTAAAACATATGCTGTAGCATGAGCCTTTGGAAACATGTATTTTATCTTTTGACAACTATCAATATATCATTCTGGTACATTATTATTTTTCATTAATTCAATATACTCTTTTGTAAGTCCCTTACCTTTTCTTACATCCTCCATAATTTTAAATGAAATTGAATCACTTAAGCCTTTTGACATTAAGTAAACCATGATTTCATCTCTACAACCAATTACAGTAGAAATATTTGCAATATTATTTTTTATAAGATGTTGTGCATTTCCAATATAAACATCGGTTCCATGACTTAATCCTGAAATTTGAACTAAGTCAGCAAATGTTTTTGGTTGAGTTTCTCTTAACATAGATCTAACAAATTGCGTACCGAACTCCGGAAGACCCAAAGCACCAGTTGTTTCTCCATTAATATCATTAGGAGATAAATTTAACGAAGTTAAATTTGAAAATAAATTGTAGATTTTTTTGTCATTAATTGGAATATTAATTGGATCAATGCCGGTTAAGTCTTTTAACATTTTTAAAGCTGTTGGGTCAACATGTCCAAGAACATCCATTTTTAAAAGATTGTCATGAATTGAATGAAAATCAAAATGTGTTGTTAATCAATCACTATCATCATCATCCGCAGGATAATTAACAGGAGTGAAATCTTCAATCTCATACTCTTTAGGTAATATTATAATTCCACCAGGGTGTTGTCCTGTTGTTCTTTTTACACCTGTTGACAATTGTGCAAGTCTAAAAATTTCCGCCCTTCTCATTGATTCTTGAGGTATATTATTTTTTTCAAAATGTCCCAATACATAACCATAAGCTGTTTTTTCAGCAACGGTTGAAATGGTACCAGCTCTAAATACATTATTTTCTCCAAATAGTTCTTTAATAAAGTTATGAGCTACTCCTTGATACTCTCCAGAAAAATTTAGGTCAATATCTGGAATCTTATCACCATCAAATCCAAGAAAGGTTTCAAACGGAATGTCATGACCATCACCAATTAATTCATTTTTACAGTTTGGACAAACTGCTTTTGGTAAATCAAAACCACATTTATATTTTGAATCAACTTCAAAATTTGAAAATTTACATTCTTTGCAAATGTAATGCGATTTTAATGGATTAACTTCAGTAATATTCGCCATTGTAGCTACTAACGAACTACCAACAGAACCTCTACTTCCAACTAAATATCCATCGTTATTTGATTTCTTTACTAAAAGGTGACTTATTCAATAAACAACCGCAAAACCATGTTTTATGATTGATGCTAGTTCTTTTTCTAATCTTTTTTCTACAATTTCTGGTAAATTATCTCCATATATAGACTTAGCATTTTTGTAGCATTCTTCAGTTAACAATTTATCTACATTATCTATATTTGGAGTGTATAATCCAGACTTTAATGGTTTAATATCAGCACTAATTTTATCTGCTATAATATTTGAATTTGTCACAACTATTTCAAACGCTAAATCTTTATCGAGTCAATTAAATTCTTCTAGCATTTCATCAGTGGTTCTTAAAAATTGATCTGGATTATCATTTACCCTTTGTCTAAAATCATATAACGGATGATAAACCCCACCTAATCCTTTTGTATTAATGTAAATATCTCTAATAACTTTATCATCAGGATTTATATAATGTGCATCACTAGTAGCTACTACCATTACGTTTTGCTCTTTTGCGTATTTTATAATTTTCAGTAAGCATTTTTTTAATTTATCTATTGATAATTCATTTATAGCTAAGAGTTTTTTATAAACACTAAGTGGTTGGATTTCAATATAATCATAAAAACTAATAGCTTTTTTTAAGTCAACATCAGTTCCTGTTCTTATTAGTTCAAAAATTTCACCGTTTTGACAACCAGAACCTAATAAAATATTATCTTTTTTTCTGAACTCTTGTAATACAGATTTAAAAATCTTAGGACTACCTAAGTAATTTTTTACATGTGAATATGAAATAATTTTATACAAATCTTTTAACCCGTCTTGATTTTTGGCTAATACATTTACGTGCAATCCTTTTATTCTCTTGTAATGTTCATTTGTATAAATATCCTTAGGTTCAAATTTATTTCAATCAACATCAAAATCAATGCTTTCAATTTTCTTAGCATAATTTCAGATATGTTCATAAATATTTGTTAAAACTTCAGCATCATAATCAGCCCTATGAGCATTTTTCTCATCATATAGTATTCCAAAAGCCTTAGCAACTGTACCAAGTCTATGGTTTTTTAAATCTGGTTTTAATACTCTAGCAAGCGTTAAAGTATCTATAACAGTATTTTCTAAAACCCCAAACCCTAATTTATATGATCAAGATTGTAAAAAGTTAAAGTCAAAATTTGCGTTATGAGCAATTAAAATTCCATCTTTAATAATTGATAATATATTTTTAAATTCAATCTCAATGCTATTTTTATTTGAAAGCATTTCATTAGTAATATTTGTTAATTCTGTTGTGAATTTACTAATGCTATTTTTTGGTTTAATCAATATATCATGCCTAGTCGAAGTTCCTTTTGCATAGTCATAAACATTTGCACCAAATTCAATTATTTCATCAAATTCTGGTGATAAACCAGTTGTTTCTAAGTCAAATACAACAAACTTAGCTGTTCTTAAATTTTGCTTTTTAGGGTTTTTAACAATTCAAAAATCTTCATTTAATAAACATAGTTCACTACCATAAATTAGTTTAATTGGATTTGAAGTATCTTTTTTATTAATCGTATTTAATGCAGCATAGGCTTCGGGAAAAGATTGTACGTTTAAATGATCGGTAATCGCGATTGAATTTCATCCCCAACTTTTTACAGTATTAATATAATCTTTTACACTACTAACACCATCCATAACAGACATTTTAGTATGTGTATGAAGTTCTACTCTTTTTATTTTTGCATTATCTTTTCTTAATGTATCTTTTGGAGGTAACTTTTTAAACTTGTTTATGTAGAATACAAAATTCTTATCAAACGTAGAATAAGTGTAATTTCCATTCAAAGCAACTCAATCATTTACACCAATTAACTCATCCTTATATTGTTCTAAATACTTATTGTTATTGTCATTTAAATCATCAAAAAATGTTGGGTCATCATTTTTAGGAAAATAAATACAGACAATTGAAGAAGTTTTATCAGTAATAGATATATTGTAAAAGTTTCTATTTGATTTTGATTTGCGAGTTTCTTTTGCAATTACTTGTCCATGTATAGTCACGTTCTGAGCATTTTCTTCTAAATCTAATAATGTTTTGTAATCGGGATTATCTAACAAAGCGTTATTACTTTTGTATCTAGGTTTAACAATTTTTTGTTGACTAGTTTCGATAGGTTTAGTGACATTTGTAGCTTTTACTTTATCATATTCATCATTAATCATGCTAATTATATTATCATGATTTTCTTTTACGATAATTTTAAATGATAGACTCTCAAAACCATATTTATTTAGTTTTGAACTATAGTAATCAATATGATTTGATATCATTTCTTTTTCAACTGAGCTTGATACTAAAAAAACTACTTTCTTAGTATTTTCATCATAATTAATTGAATTAAAATCTAAAGAACTTATTGCTCCAGACTTAAAATCAGATTTATGATCCTTAATATAAAGAATATAATCTCATATAGTTTCTTTATTATAATTTTTATTTGTAACATTAAAAGAAAACTTAATGTCAAAACTTTTGCATGAGCTTATTTTTTTTTCAAATACTTCAAGAAATTTTGTATCAAAAAAATTATTTAAATTAAATGTAACTTTAATAGAATTTTCAACTGTGTTTATTACAATTTTTTTATCTACTTTACATTCTTTTAAATTATCAATATATTTATCTTCGAAAGAAATATTTATTTTATTTAAAAATGTTTGTAAATTCATTAATTCCCCTTAGTTAACCAATTATATCTTTAATTGTAACTGCAATTATTAATAATAAAAATACTATAAATCCAATTGTATTAACAATAATTTTATATTTTAGTGATAATTCTCTTTTTAAAACCATTTCAAAGAAGTTTTCGATCAATCTATAACCATCCAATGGTGGGAAGAATAATAAATTAAATATAAATAAGTTTGCTGATATTGTTGCAGCAAATAAAAAATAATCTTCAGCTGAGTTTAGTACTTGAGCAGATTGTTTTGCAACACCAACAGGACCTGATAATCCACCAAAGTTACCTACAAATAAATTACCTATAGCTTTTAGAAACATTACTGATGCATTAAAAGTTTCTGCCCAACCCGCTCCATATGCAACTGTACTATTTTTATACAATCTTGTGGGCGCTGAAATACCGACTGTCTCTCCCTTTTTATAATCAAATTCTTTTGTATATTTTATATCAGATAATGCAATTCCAGTATATTTATCGACTTCTTTATAAGAAAAATTTATTTTTACATTATTATCAGAATCTTCAACTTTGGCCAAGTTATCAATAAAATTATAGACAGTTTTTTTATAATCAACCGCTTGCTTATTTTCTTTCAAATTTATTGCATTTGAACATTCATCATTAGTACTATCTATGCAAATATTATCAAAAATAGGATTAGTACCATTTCTTTCATCTGATGTTAGTCTAAAACCTCATATAACAAATTCTTGTCCAACGTAATTAATTGATTCTTCCTTATCTTTAATTGCCTTTGCTGCAACTTTATCTTGATCATAAACTGCACCAAAATATGTCATATCATTTTTTTTATGTTGTACAATTGCGAAAATGAAAGTAAATAATAATAACGCAAATAAAAGATTTACAAAAGGACCTGCAAGAATGAAGAACATTTTTTTTCACCTTGCTATATAGTCTAGTTTTCTTTCATCTGGAACAATCTCATTTTCCCTACCTTTTGGTGGATCAGCTTTATCTGATGCAATTGAACAATAACCACCTAAGGGAATAGCTCTAAATGTAATTCAAGTCTCTTTAGTTTTAATCGAAAATAACTTTGGACCAAACCCAATAGAAAATTCATAAACATACGCCTTAAATAACTTAGCTACTAATAGGTGGCCTAATTCATGAATTGTTATTATTACTAATAAAGTAAATATACCAACAATTATACCTAAAACAATCATTCCAGCACTCATTCTAAACCTCAATCATTTCTTTTGTTTTATTTCTTACTCTTTTATCAAATTCATATATATCTTCAATTTTATCTAACTCTATATCTTCTACTTCATCAAAAACTTTTTTTACAAACAAAGTAATATTATAAAAACTAATTAAACCATTTAAAAACATATCAACACAAACTTCATTTGCTGCATTTAATGCAATTGATTTTGAATTTTTTGAACTAATGCATTTCATTGCTAACTCAATTGGTATAAATCTTGATGCACTAATTCTTTTAAAACTTAGATTAAACCCTTTTTCTCAATCTAAGTCCTTTTGACCATCATATGTTTTTCTTGAAGGATAGTTAAGAAAATAATTTATAACTTGTCTCATATCTGGGTAAGAGAGTTGTGCCTTAATACTGTTATCCTCAAACATAACCATTGAATGAACTACTGATTCTTTATGAACAATAACATCAATTCTTTTTGTTTTAAACAAATGGTAGGCTTCAATTATTTCTAGCGCTTTATTAAACATTGTAGCACTATCAATAGTGATTTTTTTACCCATTGATCAATTAGGATGGTTTAAAGCATCTTTAAGAGTTACTTTTTTAGTTTCATCAAGAGTATAATCTCTAAATGGTCCACCAGATGCAGTTAATACTAATTTTTTAATTTTATTCTCTTCTTCTATACATTGAAAAATTGCACAATGTTCTGAATCAAGAGGATATAATTTTGCTTTTTTGTTTTCTTGTAATAGGTTATTTATTAAGTTCCCTGCGACAACAATTGATTCTTTATTTGCGTTTAATAAAGTTATTCCTTTCTTGATAGAATTAATTGTAATGTTCAAACCTTTAATTCCACTAATTGCATTTATTACAATATCTGGTTTCAGATCTAATAAACTTTCAATATTATTATCGACAAATTCAATAGATTTATATTCTCTTTTTAGTTTTCATGGAATATCAAAAGAATAAACTTTTTTTATAGTAGGAAATTCTTGAACTACTGAGCTTATAGTTTCATTTCGCTTCCCAACAGATATAGCGATTAATTCAAAATCATCTTTTAATCCTTTTAAAATATCTAACGACTGTTGCCCAATACTACCTGATGCACCAAATAAAACTATTCTTTTCATTTTAATATACACTACTTCCTACAACTACTAAAATAAATAGAATAAATAATGAAAATAGTATTGAATCTAATCTATCTAATAATCCACCATGTCCAGGTAATAATCTTGAGAAATCTTTTATATTAAATACTCTTTTAACTCATGAAAATAATAAATCACCATAAAGTCCAATAAATGGGAATGCTATAGAAAGTAATACATACATTGAAATTTCTAATGCAGTTGATTTGTTACCTAACGAAGACATAATTTCAAATAGTGGCTTATTCTCTTGATTACAAAAATAAAAAACTAATGCATATGTAAGACCAAATAAGAATGATACAGAAGCCCCAATTGCAGCCCCTTCTCATGTTTTTTTTGGACTTATTTTTGGTGCTAACTTTGTTTTACCAAATCTCATACCACCTAAGTAAGCAAAAGAATCATTTAAAATTATAATAAGTCAAACTCAAACAACTGTATTAAATGAAAATCTTCCAATTGTTGTGTCATTAAAATCAATTCTTGATAAAGAAATAATTACAAATGCTTTAAGAGCTAAAACTATTATTAATGTTGTTGAAAAATTTATTAAGGCACCTTTTAAATTCTTATTAGCAGTTAATGCTGCATATACAACTATTATTAAGAAGAATAAGAAAATAATTAATGGTAATTGTCAAGATTGAACTCATACACTTAGATTTAAATAACTATAAAATGATAAATTTCTGTATAAGTTTGAATTAACCGGAAATAAGAAAATAACTAATGAAATAAAAATTATTGTGCCAGTTACATATCATTTATCAAGCTTAGTAGCCTTATTTATTTCATATTGTGATGCTACTAAAATAACTATTGTAATTAAAAATGAGAAGTAAGCAGTAATTTCAATATCTTTAGTTTTACCCATTAATGTATATAGAGCCCCTAAACTAATATAGAAAACTAAAAAGATTAAAAAGATTACAGAAGTAATAATTCTTTTTTTAAAGTTTGAAATAGCATTTTTTGACTTAAATCTATTTGAACCTACCTCTGCTTCAATTGTTGTGTCATTACTAATGATTTCATTATTTAACATTTCTTATTTCTCCAAATCTTCTATCTCTATTATTAAAACTATCAATAGCTAGTTCTAAATCTTTTTCACAAAACTCAGGTCAATGCTTATTTGTAAAATAAAGTTCTGCGTATGATACTTGTAATAACATAAAATTACTTAATCTCTGTTCTCCGCTTGTTCTAATAAGTAAATCAACTGGTGGTGAGTCTTTTGTATATAACTTATTAAATAATTCGTTAATACTAAATTCTTCTATGTTTTTTTTTGAATTAATGTAATCCTTTAATAATAATTTTGTTGCATGTTCAATCTCATTAAATGAACCATAATCAATGCATATATTAAATATTAATGATTTACAATCTTTTGTTAGATCTTCCATTTCTTCAATAGCTTCTCTTGTTTCTTTTGGCAACTTATCTCTTCTACCTATCCAAATTACTTTAATGTCATTTTTGAGGTACTTATCACGTTTTTTAGTATTAAATAAGTCAACTGGAAATTTAATCAAAAAATCTACTTCCTGAGTCGGTCTATTTCAATTTTCTGTCGAAAAACAATAAAAAGAAGCATATTTAATTTTTTGCTTCTTTATTGCTAAAATGGTTGGTCATATGTTTTGCATACCAACTCTATGACCATACGTTCTTGGTCTATGAAATTTTTTTGCTCACCTACCATTACCATCCATGATAAGAGCAATGTGTTTTATATTTGTAATATTGACCACCTTATTATTTTACTACTTGTAACTTTCTTAAAGGAGTGGTTAAGTAATCAAATCCATTTTCAGTAACTAAAATGTCATCTTCGATTCTTACTCCACCAGTGCCAGGAATATAGATACCTGGTTCTACAGTTATACACATACCTTCTTTAAGAACTTTGTCTCCTGATACAGAATTATATGGTTCTTCATGAATCTCAATACCTAATCCATGTCCTGTACCATGTGTAAAGTATTGTCCATAACCTTTTGATTCAATGTAATCATAACAAATCTTATGAATATCATTAGTTTTAACACCTGGTTTAATAGCCTTAATTCCTAACTCTTGAGCATCATAAACAATTTGATAAATTTCTTTTAACACTGCATCATTGTCAGATGTCATCACAAATGTTCTAGTTTGATCTGAACAATACCCATTATATGAACAACCCATGTCTAATGTAACAAAATCATGCTCTTGAATAATTTTGTCAGACGGGACAGCGTGTGGTTTGCTTCCATTATTACCACTTGCAACAATTG